>NZ_JAKFZQ010000017.1:0-101390 GCF_021654245.1 Pseudoalteromonas sp. MMG022
GAAGTGAAATAACAATCAGATTATTTATATAAGCGCCTTATGGGCGCTTTTTTTTGCCAATTCCCATCGTGGTAAGACCATTTTCAGCGAGCTAGTTTGCTACATTCTGTTCCTAAATTACCAGCTCGTAAAACATAGATTACAACCGTTAACATTGATTTATGGCAAAACTATTTCAATTTTTAACACAGCAGTATATCTTGCTGGACTCTCTCACACACAAAGGGGCAATTTGTGCTTAAAAATAAAACACTGGGGAGTATGCTGATCGTCGCAGGTACAACGATAGGCGCAGGTATGCTAGCGCTTCCGATTGCATCTGCTGGATTAGGATTTACAACAGCATTAGTCTTAATTGTGCTGTCTTGGTTACTGATGACCTATACCGCGTTACTAATGCTAGAACTTCACCAATACGCCAGTGCCGATGCAACGCTTAATACCCTTGCAAAGTCTATCTTAGGTAAACGCGGCCAATATGTTGCCAACTTTTCCATGGTCTTTTTATTTTATGCGCTGTGTGCAGCCTATATCGCAGGGGGCGGCGCCCAATTACAAGAAAAAATTAACAACTTGTTAGGCATGCAAGTTGCACCACAAGTCGGTTCCGTGATTTTAGCCATTATCGTAGCCACGGTCGTGACCGCAGGCACCAGCACAGTAGACAAACTCAACAAAGTCCTGTTTAGCGTTAAAATCGTGGTGTTAGCTAGCCTGTTTTTTGTGTTGACTCCCTATGTGCATGGGCAACATCTGTTAGATATGCCTATTGAACAAGGACTGGTGATCTCAGCGATTCCTGTCGTGTTTACCTCTTTTGGTTTTCATGGCTCTATCCCTTCTGTTGTAAAATATGTGGGATTAGACATTAAAACACTGCGTCGCGTTATGATGTTCGGTGCGGCACTACCACTGACTATTTATGTTTTCTGGCAGCTGCTAAGCCAAGGCGTGATGAGCCAGCAAAGCTTAATGCAAAGCGAGGGGTTAACTGGGTTTGTCAGCAATATCTCTAACATTGCCCACAATCCCCACATTACTACGTTTGTCACTATTTTTGCGGATTTAGCGCTTGCCACATCATTTTTAGGTGTGAGTTTAGGGTTGTTTGATTTCTTTGCGGATGCATTTAAAAAGGGCAATGGCAACTTGGAGCGAAGCAAAACAGCCTTAATCACCTTTTTACCGCCATTAGGGTTTGCATTATTTTACCCACAAGGGTTTATCATGGCCTTAGGTTATGCGGCTATTGCACTGGTCGTTCTTGCGGTATTTTTACCCGTAGCGATGGTATGGTCACAGCGCCGTCAAGGTGCCCATGTCGCAGGCTATCAGGTTCGAGGAGGCACATTAGGTCTTGCAATGGCCGCACTATGTGGCGTCGTAATCATTGCCGCTCAGGGCTTACAAATGACGGGAGTTATTCCTTCTCTTGGATAACAACATATCACAAGGCAACTAAAATTAGTTGCCTTGTGGATTCTGTCTGACTTCGATTGGGTCTGATTCTTTTGGCTTACCTTGTAAGATTGAAATCTCAACGCGACGGTTGCGTCGTCTGTCGGCATTGCTCTCATTAGGTACCAAAGGTCTCGTGTCAGCATGACCTACTACCACCAAACGATTCTTATCAAAGCCAGGAGCTTTAACCATTTCACTGGCCACTGCTACCGCCCTTGTGGCCGACAAATCCCAGTTGTTGCTGTACAACTCATTACTCACCTGAAAGTCGTCGGTATGCCCAGAGACTGTAATTTCTCCTGGCACATCTTTTAGTAACTCTGCAATCTCTCTTATCACCGGTGTAAACTTTGGTTGTAAAAATGCACTCCCCGATGGAAACGCGCCATTTTCTTGTATTCGTATGATTATTTGTTGGCCCAGAGATTCAAGCTCTATTGCTCCATCCATGATTTGCTTTTCCATCTGCTGAGCAATTTTTTTAACGAGTTCATTGACCTGCTCTTGCTCTGCCGCCGCGATCGCTTGTGTCATAGCCTGTTCTTGCGACGTGCTCTGCGACTCACCACCGCGTTTGTTACCGCGCTGCTCCTGACGTCCCCCAGCCGAGCTTTCTTCACCGGCTTGGAACTCTAGCATTTGTTGGGTCATCTCAACGGTTTGCTGTTGAATTGTTTCGATTGGTGTTGGTTCGGGTTTGCCTGGGGTAAACTCCATGGCGATCACACTGGTCCCCTTTGGAATATCTTTAACTTCAATTTTATTTTGTACACCAAATGCGAACTTCATTGAGCCTGCAATTTGCTTGAACTTCAATACATCCATTTCTGAAAAAGCCAGCAATAGCACGAAAAAGCACATGAGTAGCGACATTAGATCGGCAAATGTTCCCATCCACGCAGGCAAACCTGGGGGCGGACATTTACACTCTTTCTCGTCAGACATAGTCGCTATTCCTCTTTCTCATGAAGACGTTTTGACTCTGGCAAGTAGTTTTTCAGAATTCCTTCAATAACTTTAGGGTTTTGACCGTCTTGAATGCCCAAGATCGCATCTAGAATTAATCTTTGATTTAGCTCTTCTTCGTCTTTACGCAGCTCTAATTTTGATTGAATAGGAATGGCCACAACGTTGGCCAAAAATGCGCCATAAAGTGTTGTTAAAAGTGCCACCGCCATCGCAGGGCCGATGGCTTTAGGGTCATCCATATTAGATAACATGGCAACCAAACCAATGAGTGTACCTATCATCCCCATCGCCGGTGCGATATCACCGAGCTTTTTAAATAGTTGTGCACCAGATTCGTGACGGTCAGAAGTTAGCGAGATGTCTTTTTGTAATGTCGCTCTGACCACATCCGCATCGTGGCCATCCACTAACATATCGACCCCTTTGCGCATAAACGAATTGGGTATATCTGCCTCTTCTAACGCTAAGAACCCGCCTTTACGTGCTGAGTCAGCTAACTCGACCGCTTTTTCAATTAACTCCTCAGGGGTTTCTATTTTGAACATGAACGCTTTGCCAACAACTTTGCCGATGGCAAAAAACTTAGACATAGAAAAGTTTGCTAATACGATAAATAATGAACCACCAAACACGATGACGCCCGACGCAGCGTCAGCAAACATGACTATCTCACCGTCACTACTCATGAACATGGACATAATAATCAGGCCTATTGCGCCCAGGATCCCAATAACGGTTGCTAAATCCACATACCCTCCAGAGAGTCTTATCTATTCTAAATTATTGCTAAGATGTCCAATGTCAAAATACATTCAAAACATATGCCATTTTTTATTGTAAAGAGTGCAATGCTTTTACTAAGCTCTTGTTTATCGGCAAGCTACTGAATATCTTAAGTCAATTATATTAAAAAGCACCGAAATTGCGAATCACTCTTTGGTACAAAAACCGATAACTTAAGTGTCACTGTATCGCAAAATAGTCCTGCAAACTTTGACCTCGCACCACAATGGCCCTAGAATTGGGCTCTTAAATTCATTTAGTCTTAAATTGGTTAGGAAACGAGACATCATCATGGCAACAAAAAAACCAGAAAATCTGAGTTTTGAAGAAGCAATGGCCGAATTAGAGGGAATTGTTCACTCTATGGAACAAGGTTCACTCACTCTTGAACAATCACTAAAACAGTTTGAGCGTGGTATTGCTTTGGCTAACTCTTCGACCAACAAGCTGCAACAAGCCGAACAAAAAGTCTCAATTCTTATGGCCAATGATACGCACAGTGAAACCGTACCATTTCAAGGTGACGTGGAATAGACCGTGCAATTACAAGAACAACTACAAGATACCCAATCGCGTCTAGCGGCATTTATCGCCAATTACTTTGCTCAACCGCTAGATACTGATGAGACCGTTAAAGCTGCGACTTACTACAGCATTAATAATGGTGGTAAAAGGCTTAGGCCTTTTTTAGTTTACGCAACAGGTAAAATGTTTGGCGCAGCGCTGGAAGATTTAGACGTAGCCGCCGCCGCGCTGGAGTGCATTCACAGCTATTCGTTGGTACACGATGATTTACCCGCCATGGATGATGACGACCTGCGTCGAGGTAAACCGACCTGCCACATCGCCTTTGATGAAGCACAAGCGATCCTTGCAGGTGACGCGTTGCAAACCACCGCCTTCGAACTACTCAGCGAGCACCGCTTTAAAGTCGCTTGTGAGCAACAAATTAAAATGATCAATGCGCTGGCGAAAGCCGCAGGACTACAAGGTATGATCGGTGGTCAGGCGCTCGATTTAGCGGGAACAGACAACGCTATATCACTTGCAGATCTGGAGCGTATTCACCGCCTAAAGACCGGCGCCTTGCTCGGTGCGGCCATTGAGCTTGGCGCATTATGCTCGCCCAATGTCAGCGACAAGGCCCTTAGTGCGTTGCGTTTGTATGCAAAAAATATTGGGTTAGCATTTCAGGTGCAAGACGATATCCTTGATATTGAAGGGGATACTGAGTCTTTAGGTAAGCCTAAAGGTTCTGATATTGAGAACAAAAAGTCTACCTACCCTGCATTACTGGGATTGGATGGTGCCAAGCAAAAAGCCCACAGCTTAATTCAGCAAGCGCTAAGCGCTTTAGAAGAGGTAGAACAAGATACCGAAGTTCTGGCAAGCTTAGCTCACTATATTATTGAGCGGAAATATTAAAAGTCGCTCACTTAGTCTAAATTCATGACAAATTAATGGCTAATTTGCATAAAATAAATAAAATTAACCGCAGCCTTTGTATATAATTGTGCGAAGTTTGCGTAGGACAAATAATCGATACGATGAAATTGGATAGTAGCAAGTACCCCTTATTAACTTTGGTTGATGAACCAAAGCAACTGCGACAGTTACCGCAGCACAAACTTAGCACGCTCAGTGATGAGCTGAGAGATTACTTATTAAACTCAGTATCACAAAGCAGTGGTCATTTTGCTTCAGGGTTAGGCACGGTTGAGCTCACAGTGGCTTTACATTACGTCTATAACACCCCTGAGGATCGTTTGATTTGGGATGTTGGGCACCAAGCTTATCCACATAAAATTTTAACGGGTCGTCGCAGCAAAATTCACACGATCCGTCAAAAAGATGGTTTACACCCATTTCCTTATAGAGAAGAAAGTGAGTACGACACATTCAGTGTTGGCCACTCAAGTACCTCTATTTCTGCTGCGTTAGGCATGTCCATCGCTGCGCAAAAAGAAGGCAAAGGTCGAAAAACCGTTGCAGTAATAGGTGATGGCGCCATCACCGCAGGTATGGCATTTGAAGCAATGAATCATGCTGGTGATATTAAATCAGATATGCTGATAGTGCTGAATGATAATGAAATGTCTATCTCTGAAAATGTCGGCGCGCTAAACAACCATTTTGCACGAATTTTATCGGGTAGTTTCTATACCAATATTCGTGAAGGCAGTAAAAAGCTACTATCAGGCGTACCACCAGTCAAAGAGCTCGCCAGCCGCATGGAAGAGCACTTAAAAGGCATGGTTATACCGGGCACTTTCTTCGAGGAGCTAGGGCTCAATTACATCGGCCCAATTGACGGTCACGATGTTAACATGTTGGTTGATACGCTGCGCAATATGCGTAATTTGAAAGGTCCTCAGCTGCTGCATATCAAAACCCAAAAAGGTAAAGGTTATAAACCTGCTGAAGCCGATCCGATTGGCTATCATGCGGTGCCAAAATTCGATCCTAGTGTTCATAGTTTGCCAAAATCGAAACCTGGCGCGCCAACATTCTCTAAGGTTTTTGGCGAATGGCTATGTGATCAAGCCGCTGATGATAAAAGGCTAATGGCTATCACGCCTGCTATGCGTGAAGGCTCTGGTATGGTGCGCTTCTCAAAAGAGTACCCCGAGCAATATTTTGATGTTGCTATCGCTGAACAGCACGCTGTAACACTGGCTGCGGGTTTTGCCTGTGAGGGGTTAAAACCAGTTGTAGCTATCTATTCAAGTTTCTTACAACGAGCCTACGATCAATTGATCCACGATGTCGCATTACAGAACTTACCTGTGCTGTTTGCTATCGACCGTGCAGGTGTAGTTGGTGCTGATGGTGAAACACACCAAGGCGCATACGATTTAAGCTTTATGCGCTGTATCCCTAATATGGTTATCATGACGCCCAGTGATACTAACGAGTGTCGTCAGATGCTTCATACCGGCTATAACTATAACGGCCCAGCCGCAGTGCGTTACCCAAGAGGTAGCGCCGGAGACGCTAACGTGCAACAGGACATGCAAAAGCTACCCATTGGCAAAGCAAACCTGTTAAGAAGCGCTCAGAAGATTGCCATACTTAACTTTGGCACTTTGCTACACAATGCAAAACTTGCCGCTGAGCAATGCGATACCACGCTCGTTGATATGCGCTTTGTAAAGCCTCTGGATACCGAGTTATTGAGTGAACTTGCCAAAACACATGAGCACTTTGTCACCCTTGAGGACAATGCCATCGCAGGTGGCGCAGGCAGCGCTGTGAGCGAGTTTTTTGCAAGTATCGGAGTGACACCTAAAATCACTCACTTAGGTTTGCCCGATGAGTTTATCAAGCATGGGACACAGGATGAAATGCATGCACAGATGCACCTTGATGAACAAAGCATTTTGCAAAAAGTGCAAAAACTAGTATAAAAAAAGGAGCGTTGGCTCCTTTTTTTTATCTCTAGGGTTTATTCATGGACAAGCGATTTAAGTCATTTCAAGCGTTTTACCCATTCTATCTTGAACAGCATCAAAATCCATGGTGTCGAGCCTGTCACTACTTGGGTAGTACTTTGGTCATCATCACCTGCTTGGCGGCACTTTACTGGCAAAATCCCCTGTATTTACTCCTAGCCCCCTGCGCAGGATACGGATTTGCTTGGGTTGGTCACTTTGTGTTTGAACAAAACCGACCTGCGACCTTTACACATCCGTTTTATTCATTACTTGCTGATTGGCTGATGTATTGGCGATGGATAACCAGACAAGATTAGCGCATCCAAACTTTTACTTCTGCTAGACCATTACTTTGCAGTACTTCAAGTTGCGATTCGACATTACTGCTTTGCTCAAACTCAAAAGCGTCTAGTTGATCATCAAATATAATCGTTGCGGCACCATCACCACCGCGTTGTTTTACTTGGTGCAGTGCGATGTCAGCTAGGTTGACCGATGCCTCCCAACCAATCACTTGTCCTCCCAATAAAGGTAGTGGATACAATGACCACCCCATTGAGATACTCATAGACATTGACTTACCATTGGGCAGCATGAAATCAAAATCTGCGACGGCTTTGCATAGCTCCCTAGCATAGTTGTCCACATCATCACGTTTGAAGTCACGAAGAAGCAGTAAGAACTCATCACCACTCCAGCGCGCTACATAGTCTGAGCCCTGCGTTCTTGAGTTCAGTAAGGCTGCCATCTGCTGCAGACAGCTATCACCACCAATAGGCCCATAGGCGTCATTTACTTTACTGAACTTATCGATATTCAGTATCATCAACACCAGACTCTTGTTTTGCTGCTGTAACGACTGAGCATTACGCTGAAAGTGCTCGACATCTTTGGGGAGCTGATCGAATAAGAAACGACGACTACGCAGCCCTGTTAACTCATCGGTATGGCTTACCAGTTTTAATTGCGTATTAACCTGATTAAGCTTTTCATTGGCTTTTCTAAGTTCCGTAGTACGTTCGGCTACTAAATCCTCAAGCGCTTGATGCTTGCGTCTCTCCTGTGCTCTAAAAACCCAGAATATCAAATAGAATAAGAAGGCAAAGCCACAGGTGATCAACAGTCTAAAATACATGGTTTCATCAAACCGTCTAGGGATCGCTATCTCTACCTGTTTGGAAGTTGCCGCTTGCCAGTCTTGCCCTCGTCTTTTCGCCTGTAACTCAAATACATATGAGCCTGGTGATAAGTTGGTGTAAATAGCATCTTGACGGTTTGGGGTTTCACGCCAATCCCCACTTGTGATGCCATTGCTCAGCAGTCGATATCTAAATTCAATGCTTTGTGGCGCGTAAAAATCAATCGCGGTGTATTGCACTGTCAAGTCACGTTCCGAGGTATCAAGAAAAACCTTGTCTTTTAACGCATCACCAGCGATTCGACGTTCTGGTGTAAAAACAGCTTCCAATTTTAGCCGTAATTCATCAGAGCCAAATAGCTGCATGTTTTTGGGGATTTTAACCACACCTTGAGAGCTTGGATACCAGATAGCATCCGCTGTCTCCATAACCGCATCATGGCCAAACCCTGAGCAGCAACGGCTAGCTTTAC
This sequence comes from Pseudoalteromonas sp. MMG022, assembly GCF_021654245.1. NCBI lineage: Bacteria > Pseudomonadati > Pseudomonadota > Gammaproteobacteria > Alteromonadales > Pseudoalteromonadaceae > Pseudoalteromonas > Pseudoalteromonas sp. MMG022. Next base: position 8,259 of record NZ_JAKFZQ010000017.1, read on the forward strand.
CATCTAGCTGCCTGTCAAACTGGCTAATAACCTGATCAACCTTAAGGTTTGTGATTGGCCCTTTGAACTGAGCCACAGGCATACGATATACGCCTTTTTTTGTACCAACCCATACTTGACGAAGCTGCTTATCAAAATAGAGTGAGGTGATAGAGCCATATGGCAAACCATTTGATGCATCTAACTGATACCACTGGCCAGCAGCTGTGCGGTAAAACAGTCCGTCACTCCAAGATCCGATTAACGTCGCGACATCTTGAATATGAAAGATACTAGTAATATAAGCGGTTTCTAGTGATGTTTGACCACCCAGTTTTTCAATACCACGCTCGTTGTAGCGATACGCACCTTTATTCGTGCCGATAAAGCCAAACGTAGGAAAGTCCACTACAAAAGTCACGAATTGACTGCCTAGGAAGGTATTGTAATTAAATGGTGCTAACTCTGAATACTCCAATCGATACAGGCCGCGCCCCGTACCAAACCACAAACCGCCTTCATTGGAAGGGCTAATTGAAAACACCGGGTTTTGTCTTAACTCTCGATGTGGAAGGCTGCGAAGCTCCCCCCGCTCGTAGGTTAAAACTCCCCTGTCAGTGCCCATCAACAAAGCGTCTCCTTGAAACTCAAGGTCATTGACCGTAAGACGCTGTAAGCGATTCATATCAATCACTTGCTGATACTCATTGTTATCGTCTAAAACGCCTACGCCATAGCGATTTGCTACCCAGATTTGGCCATTGGGCGCGCGAGTAATGGCCGTGATCCCTTGATTGACGTCATCGCCAACCGAGTAACGCTCCACTTTTCCTGCATGTGCAAACCACAACCCCTCGTTGAGGCTTGCCAACCAAATGTTATTTTCTTTATCTTTAAAAATGTCAGAGAACCATACACTTTGCTCCGAAAGTACGGGGCGCACAGACTGCCACTCGCCTCGGCCTTCTCTAAACATCAAGTTATTAGAGGTCGATACCCAGACTCCACCTTCGCCATCACTCATAAACTTGTACACTGCGGTGTTGCCAATTTCATCATAGCGGCGCAGCACTTCGTCAATATCAAGAAAATATGCGCCCAACTCAGTTGCCAAGAACAAGCGTCCATCTATCCAAGCCAAGTCGTGGAGAATGGTTTGAGCCAGTTGTTGTGGAAGCGAAAGGCGGCTGGATAGCTCTAGCCTAAATGCATTTTCAGTAGATGAACTAGACTGTTTAATTTTCAGCAGATGGCGTTCATTGACAAGCCAGATCCCATCCGACGCCAATGCCATTTTGGTCACTGCCCCAACAATCTGATTAATCCGAACCGCAGAGAGTTTGCGAGGCTGGAACGATGGTCTATTGGCAACAGACTGGCTAGCATAAGAAATGTAATGCAATCCATTTGCCGCAACCCAAATGCTGCCCTGCTGGTCTTCCAATAAATCTCTAACTGGACCTTGTATATCCAGTGACTCCACTTCCAGTGTTTGTGGGTCTAAACGATGCACACCACGACGCGTGCCTATCCATAGCATCCCATCTCTGCCAACCAGTAGCTTATGAATTGCATTAGAGCGCAGAAAGTCGGTATTTTGTGTGGTGAGATTAGTAAATTTTTGACCATCAAAGCGACTTAAACCAAACTGAGTCGCCAGCCAAATATAGCCCTGTTTATCTTGTGTGATGCTTTTAATAGACTGAGAAGGCAGACCGTTTTGTAAGTTCCATTGCTTGACCACATAATCGTTAATTGAAGCCTGTGCAAAGTGCGCCATCAAGCCCACTGCTAAAACAAATACTAACCTTAACATTCTGTCCATAGTTGACACTATTTTCTGCCTAATATCAGCCCGTTAAAACACCAGTTTTAAACAAAGCCTGTACACAAATCAATGAAAAAATACCAGCGAGTACATCATCGACCATAATTCCAAAGCCGCCATGTAATCTTTTATCAAGCATTTTTATCGGTCCAGGTTTTACAATATCAAAAAATCGAAACAATAAAAAACCTACAATCAGAGATTGCCAGCTTAATGCAGCTCCCAGCATAGTAATATAGAAGCCTGCGACTTCATCCCAAACAATAGCTGGATGATCATGCACTTGTACATCTCTTGCTGTTTGACCACACACCCACAGGCCAAACACGCTGATGACAACGGCAAATACTACCTGCAACCACAGTGGGTAGTTTGCGGTAATAAAAATAAGTGGTAATGCCCCTAACGTACCAAAGGTACCAGGTGCAATTGGAGACAATCCCAGACCAAAGCCTAAACCAAAAAATTGATGGGGGCGTTTAAGATCAAATTTATACTGCTTAGCCAAAGCAACTCCTAGCTAAAATGTTCAAAGCCAATATCGGGAAGTGGCCATGTCTGGTTGTGATAAAGCAATTCTAACTTACCATCGTTATTAATAATTTGCCCGATGCATACTGGCTCAACGCCATACTGCTGCAGTCTAGTTTCAAGCAAATTCTTATTGTCGTCACTAACTGTATATAGCAATTCGTAGTCATCGCCGTAGGCAAGCGCTAGTTTTAGACGAACGTCATCATTATCTAAACTGTTTAACGCGTCCGATGTAGGCACTTTATCAGCGTGAATAACGGCCCCGACACCTGATTGTCGAAGAATATGAGACAAATCTGCCAATAAACCATCGGAAATATCTATCGCTGAGGTTGCAATACCTCTAAGGACTTGGCCTGCAGCCACTCTGGGCGAAGGAAAATTAAAGCGCTCAGTAGCACTTTTTAGATGTTCAGGTGCAACATCCCAACCCTGTTTACGCGCTTCAATGGCAAGGCCTGAATCGCCTAATGGACCAGTAACGTAGACCCAATCGCCATTTTTAGCACCTGAGCGGGTCAGTGCTTTACCTTTCGGTATAATCCCTTTTGCACATACCGTAATGGTTAACGGCCCTTGGGTCGTATCACCACCGATGATCTGCACATTATAATACTCAGCAATGTCGTGCATACCTTCAGTGAACTCTTCCAACCATTGCTGATCAACATCAGACAATGTTAGGCCAATCGATACCCAAGCGGGCTCCGCGCCCATAGCCGCAAGATCACTTAAATTAACCGCTAAAATGCGATGGCCCAAAGCACGTGGAGGAATATCAGCAAAGAAATGTACACCTTCTACCAAGGTATCGGTTGTCACTGCTAATTGGCAGTTTTCTGGCACACTGATCAGCGCACAGTCATCGCCAATCCCTAAATCAACGTCACGGCGAGTAATACCTCTTCCCGTGAAGTAGCGATTGATGAGTTCAAATTCCTTCATATACAAAAAAGCCGGCCAACGCCGGCTCTCCTTTATTTGGCCTTACTTGCGAATATCTTTTACGGCTTTATCTAAGACACCATTAACAAATTTATGGCTGTCTTCCGCACCAAACATTTTCGCCAGCTCAATACCTTCGTTGATAGCAACTTTATACGGTACGTCATCTCTGAACTTAAGTTCATAGGCGCTCACTCTTAGTACTGCTCTTTCAACTTCGTCTAAATCATCGAAAGGGCGTGACAAATGTGGCTTTACAATTTCATCAAGCTGCTTATGATTTACCGCTACACCGCGCGCCAAATCTTTGAAATATTCAACGTCTACTTTTGATACATCGTTCTCGATCAACATTTGTTGTTCGATATCGGCGATAGGGTTACCACTCAATTGCCAAGAATAAACGGCTTGCAAAGCCAATATGCGTGCTTTACGTCTTGCTGCTGGTTTCACAGAGGATCCTCTTAAATTTGCTCTAGCACGTTAACCATTTCTAAAGCGCCAAGTGCAGCTTCGCCACCCTTATTGCCCATTTTGGTGCCCGCACGTTCAATGGCTTGCTCAATGCTTTCAGTGGTTAGTACGCCAAATGCAACTGGAATATCGTAGTCCAGTGATACATTTGCCAGACCTTTATTTGACTCATTCGCAACTAAATCGAAATGCGGTGTACCACCACGGATGATTACACCCAATGCAATAATTGCATCGAACTGCTTTTTCATCGCAATACGCTTAGCTGCAAGAGGTAACTCAACGGCACCTGGTACGTAAACAACCGTGATATCTTCATCACTTACGCCACCTGTACGCTTCAACTCATCTACGGCACCTTCAAGTAGGCTTTTACCGATAAAGTCGTTAAAACGAGAAATAACAATGGCAAATTTCTTGCCCGGTGCATATTTGTTACCTTCAATAATGTTCATTAGATGATCCTAATCTTATAAATACCAATGCTGAAGCATGTACCGAAATTTCGGTCCAGCAATTGCCAAATTGGGCCGCATGATAGCACAATTTTAACTATCCCCAAACAACTTAAAACGGGCCTGTATTGGGCCCGCTGTCGTATCAGTGTTACGGCCTTATTTAGGCTCTACGTAATCGACCACTTCTAGATGGAAACCTGATAAGGCGTGATACTTTTTCGGCATACTCATCAGGCGCATTTTCTGAATACCTAAATCAGCCAAAATTTGCGAACCCACACCTACAGTACGAGATGTCCCTTGAAACTTGCGCACGTTTACCTGCTCACCCTGATCTTGCTGAGCAAACGCTTTAACCATAGCTTCAATTTCTGAACTTTGCTCTTGTTTACCCAGCACCACTAAAACCCCACTGTTTTCGCTGATGTATTGCATGGCACTGTGTAGGCTCCAACTTCTTTCTGCGCCACGATCTGAGAGCAGAATGTCATTAAAGGTGCTCTGTAAATGCACACGGACTAAGGTGGTATCGCCTGGCTTTACTTCACCTTTAACCAAGGCGTAATGTAGTTGATTGTCGATAGTATCTTTGTAGGTCACTAAATCAAATTCACCATATTCAGTAGGTAACTTACACTGAGCCACTTTCTCAATGGTGGTTTCATTAAGGTTTCTGTACTCGATTAAGTCAGCGATTGTGCCTATTTTTATGCCATGTTCTTTGGCGAATACTTCTAACTGTGGACGACGCGCCATTGTCCCATCAGGATTTAAGATTTCCACAATCACAGAGGCGGGCTCCAGCCCTGCTAAACGAGCTAAGTCACAGCCAGCTTCTGTATGTCCTGCACGTGTCAACACTCCACCAGGTTGAGCCATGATTGGAAAGATGTGACCCGGTTGTACGATGTCTTCAGGCAATGCACCTTTTGCAACAGCAGCCTGAACAGTACGTGCTCTATCTGCCGCGGAAATGCCAGTTGTAACCCCTTTTGCAGCTTCAATAGACAAAGTGAAGTTTGTCGAGAACTGCGCGCCGTTATTGCGTACCATCAGTGGTAAATCTAGTTGTCTACAGCGCTCTTGCGTCATCGTTAAACAAATTAAGCCACGGCCATAGGTGGCCATAAAGTTGATCGCATCTGCTGAAATATGTTCGGCGGCAATGATCAAATCACCTTCATTCTCGCGGTCTTCATCGTCCATTAAGATGACCATTTTACCGGCTTTAATGTCATCGATAATTTCTTGTGCGCTGTTTAAATTCATAATCTACCTATCTGATTCAGGTTTGGGGTTATTTTATAAAGCCCGCTTTGGCTAACAAACTGGCTGTGAGAGTAGACTCGTTAGCCTGGGGTTGCGCTCCTAGCACCAAACGTTCTAAATAACGGGCTATTTGATCGACTTCTAAATTGACCTTGCTACCCACTTTAAAGTCAGCAATGGTCGTCTCTTGTGCTGTATGAGGCACAATTGTAAGTTTAAACTGATTACCTTTAACTTCATTGACGGTTAAGCTTATTCCGTCAATTGCAACAGACCCCTTGTGAGGAATGTACTTCATCAAGTCTGCTGGCGCTTCTAGCCAATACTCTGTCGCTCGCGCGTTACTCTCTATTGCCCTCACCACCGCAATGCCATCAACATGACCTGACACTAAGTGGCCGCCTAACCGAGAAATCGGCTGCAAAGCTTTTTCTAAGTTAACCTTTTGCCCTGTTTTATAGTGGGCAAACTGAGTTAAATGAATGGTTTCGTTTGAAAGGTCAGCGCGGAATCCGTCTGTGAACTTTTCGACTACGGTTAAACATACGCCGTTAGTTGCAATGCTGTCGCCTAGGTTTACATCACTCATATCCAAGTTAGCGCTGCTAACACGAACGATTAAATCACCCTGTGCAGCTCTCAACTCACTTAGTGTACCTGTTGCTTCGATAATACCTGTAAACATATTGCCTCTTAATTAGCAGGTTTTAGCCGTAACACGAATGTCATCGCCAATTTGGGTCACATCGGTGAACTCTAATTGGTTCACATTTTCCATCATGGTTATTTCTGGTAAATTAAATAAACTCTTGCCTTGGTGCCCGATCAATTTGGGCGCTAAATATACCACATATTCGTCTATGAGTTGCTGCTGCGCAAATACGCCTGCCAGAGTTGCCCCCGACTCTAACCACACAGTGTTTATTCCGCGATTTGCCAGCTCTTTCAGTGCTGCCCGACAAGACACTTTTGTCTGCTCTGTGGGTAACTCGATTTGCTCTACAAAATGAGGCCATTGATGATTATTATCAAGGTGTGTGCGGAAAATTATTATTGGCGCTTGTATTTGAAATAATGCAAGGTCAGGTGTTAAGCGGTTTTGCGAGTCGATGATAACTCTGACAGGTTGCCGTAAGGTGTGCCCTTGTGGTAGTTCAATATCACACTCATCCGAGCGCACATTGAGCTTTGCATCGTCTACAATCACGGTATCTGCACCCGTTAAAATCGCGCAACTTTGTGCTCTAAACTGCTGTACATCACGACGCGCCAGCGGACCTGTTATCCATTTACTCTGGCCATTATTTAGTGCGGTTTTTCCATCTAAGCTGGCGGCAAGCTTGCAAGTTACATAGGGCAAACCTTGCTCCATACGCTTTAAGAACCCACGATTTAACGCCCGCGCTTCATCTTCGAGTAAACCATATGCAGTTTCGATACCCGCTTGCTGTAACATAGCAAGCCCTTTGCCCGCGACTTTAGGGTTGGGATCAACCATAGCGGCAACCACACGTTGTACGCCTGCATTAATCAACCCCTGTGCACAAGGGGGTGTGCGTCCATGGTGGCTACAAGGTTCTAACGTGACGTATGCCGTAGCTCCTTGGGCGTTATCAGCTGCTTGTCGCAATGCATAAACTTCCGCATGCGCATCACCAGCGAGCTGATGGTAACCTCGACCAACAATTTCATTGTCTTTGACAATCACACATCCAACATTAGGGTTTGGGGTGGTAGTAAAGCGACCTTTCTTAGCCAATTCAATGGCGATATTCATGTAATGATGATCCAGCTCAGTGAACATACTTAATCACCCAGCCTTGCGATTTCCTCACCGAATTCTCTTATATCTTCAAATGAACGATAAACAGAAGCAAAACGCACGTAAGCCACTTTATCGAGCTTTTTGAGTGCTTCCATAATACATTCGCCAATGAGATGGCTAGATACTTCTCGTTCTCCCGTGGCGCGAATTTTTGATTTTATCTCATGGATAACTTCATCAATCTGCTCTGTACTGACAGGGCGCTTTTCCAGTGCTCGAGCAAGTCCATTGACCAACTTATCTTCATTAAATGGCTCTCGTGAGCCATCTTGTTTGATCACTCTGGGCATAACGAGCTCTGCACCTTCAAAGGTGGTAAAACGTTCATGGCACTCGATACACTCTCGACGTCTTCGAACCTGATGGCCTGAGCTGACTAAACGAGAATCGATTACTTTGGTATCTTTGGCAGTACAAAAAGGACAGTGCATATTGGTTCACTTTAGAAATCTTACGAAAAAGGCCGCTATAGCGGCCTTTATAATAACAAAAAATGCTGTTCTGTGCGTAAAATTATGCGTAAACAGGCAATTTTGCACAAATTGCTTTTACTTTCTCTTTTACTTGCGCTTGTACAGACTCATCATTGATGTTGTCTAATACATCACAAATCCAACCAGCTAGCTCTTTTGATTCCGCTTCTTTGAAACCACGACGTGTAATAGCAGGAGAACCAATACGTAAACCTGACGTCACAAATGGAGAGCGAGGATCATTTGGTACTGAGTTTTTATTTACCGTAATGTTCGCACGCCCTAGTGCTGCATCTGCATCTTTACCTGTGATATCTTTGTCGATCAAATCAAGTAAGAACAGGTGGTTGTCAGTTTTACCTGAAACAACTTTGTAGCCACGCTCTTGTAATACAGCCACCATAGCTTGCGCGTTTTTAACAACTTGCTGCTGGTATTCTTTAAATTCAGGCTGTAATGCTTCTTTGAAAGCAACCGCTTTAGCTGCAATCACGTGACACAGAGGACCGCCTTGACCACCTGGGAATACAGCGCTGTTTAGTTTTTTATAGATAGCTTCGTCGTTACACGCAGAAATAATCAAGCCACCACGAGGACCCGCTAGTGTTTTGTGTGTTGTCGTAGTGACAACGTGCGCATGTGGTACTGGGCTCGGGTAAACACCCGCAGCAACCAAACCTGCTACGTGAGCCATATCTACAAGCAAATAAGCGCCTACTTTGTCAGCGATTTCACGGAACTTAGCCCAGTCAACAATACCTGAGTAAGCAGAGAAACCACCAATGATCATTTTAGGCTTGTGCTCAAGCGCTAACGCTTCTACTTGTGCATAGTCAATCTCGCCAGTCTCTTCGTTCAAGCCATATTGGATTGCGTTATATGTTTTACCTGAAAAATTAACGTGTGAGCCGTGTGTTAAGTGACCACCATGCGCTAGGCTCATACCTAGTACTGTATCGTGTGGCTCAAGTAATGCTTGGAATACTGCAGCATTTGCCTGTGAACCTGCATGAGGCTGCACGTTTGCGTAGTTTGAACCAAACAACTCATTGGCACGATCTATTGCCAGTTGCTCAACCACATCAACATGTTCACAACCGCCGTAGTAACGCTTACCAGGATAACCTTCCGCGTATTTGTTAGTTAACTGAGACCCCTGTGCCTCTAATACGCGTGGGCTACAGTAGTTTTCAGAGGCGATAAGCTCAATGTGCTCTTCTTGGCGTGTTGTTTCAAGCGCAATCGCTTTTGCTAATTCAGGGTCAAAATCTGCAATGTTCATGTTACGTTCTAACATGGGGTCTCCTAGGTGCACGTAAGGTTTTAAAAGCCATATTGTACGCTCTAATGCGTATCATGCCTATGATCTTGGCATGAGCATATTTAAACAGGGATTGAATTTATTTCACAGTGTTAAAGTAATGATATTTTTTTATTTTAACATTTATTTTATTTATGAACTTAAAGTGTGGAATTAACTTTTTTAATGTTTAAGTCAGGTGAGAACCTTCAAGCTCACCACCTGACTTTACTTACTGCTAAAGCAGTTTGGCAAAAATAGCCGATTTGAGCTGCTCGTAATCTGCTGTCATAGGTTGTGCTAGACATGCTTTGTCTAACGCATTCTGTAACACTTCTGGCATATCAATCTGCTGCGCCAGCACTTGTTCTACCGACTCTTTGAATTTTGCTGGATGAGCAGTTGCTAAAAATATGCCGGTGCTTTTTACGTCTTTATCTTGAGTCAAGCCTTCATAGGCTATCGCCGTATGGGGCTCGGCAATATAGCCATTTGCAGCCATTTCTCTCATCACTTCTTGTGTACGTTGCTCACTCACACAACGTGAATAAAAATCATGTTTATCAAATTCACCGCTATCTAGCATACTTTGAACACGAGGCCAGTTATTAGGTTTACTCACATCCATTGCATTGGATAATGACTCAACGGTTGCATTCGGCGACCATTCACCGGATGCAATATAACGAGGCACAGTGTCATTTTGGTTGGTTGTTGCAGAGAGTTTATCCACTGGTAAACCGATAACCGAGCCAATCATTGCCGCACATACGTTACCAAAATTACCACTGGGCACCGATACATGAACCAACGCACGCTCTTCTTTTGGTAGTTGCGCCAAAGCTTCAAAGTAATAACATACTTGAGCAAGTAAGCGGCTAATATTAATGGAGTTAGCTGAGTTTAAGCCCAGCTTTGCTTTCACTTCATCATCTAAAAACGCTTGTTTAACCAATGCTTGACAATCATCAAAGCTTCCAGTGACTGCATAACAGTGAATATTGCCACCTAAAGTGGTAAACAACTTTTGTTGAGCGAGTGAGATCTTACCCTCTGGATATAAAATAACCACATCAACGTTTGGCTTGTTATAAAATGCATGTGCCACTGCCGCGCCTGTATCACCACTGGTTGCGGTTAGAATCGTCACCCGCTCCCCTTGGTTAAACAAACCAATACACTCCGCCATAAAACGACCACCAAAGTCTTTAAACGCCAACGTAGGGCCGTGGAACAACTCTAAACAGTAATTTTTTTCATCTACCTTCACTAACTCAACGGGAAAGTTGAACGCGCGTTTAACCATGTCTGCCAAGGTATCCTTAGGCAGTTCATCGCCTATCAGGTGTGACAATATCTGTGTGCTTCGCTCAACAAAAGGTAACTCAAGCAATGCGTCTATATCATCCATAGGCTTTAAGTCTGTTGGGAAAAACACCCCTTGATTGCGACCTAGCCCCGTTTTTACCGCCTCTGTAAACGACACTTTTTGATTATCATCTTTTAAATTAACCAATTGCATTTTATTTAGCTCCTTGAGAAACGGCACGAGTACCTAAGTTATCGAGTTTACAGATGTGGCTAAAGCCATGTTCATTTATATAGTTTTGTGTAAGCCATTGTTGGCACTGCTTTGCATCATCTAGCGACTTACAAATCGCAAATAAAGTGGGCCCCGCCCCTGAAACACTGACCAATTCAGCCCCAAGCTCCGGTAGCGCTTGCTTTGCTTCAGCAAAACCTGAAATCAGAGACTGACGGTGAGGCTCAGCTAAATCATCCTGCATCAACACTAAAGCCTCATCAAAGCGACCTGCTTGCATCAATAGGCAAAAACTAGACAACCGTTGGGCGAACTCTACGGCGCTGTGCATTGACAATTGCTTAGGCAGTACACCGCGCGCTTTGGCTGTATTTAAAGCAAAGCCTGGATACGCGGCGACATAGTACCAGCGCTCGTCAACAGGTAATGATAGTGCTTTATTAGGCACGATATCCGCTGTTAACTGTAATCCACCCAAATAGCAGGGGGTGATGTTGTCATAGTGACGACCACCACTGACCTTCTCCTCAAAGTCAGCCATCAACTCAATCATCGCTTCTTGTGATAATTGCGTACCTGCGAATTGGTCCAATGCGACAAATGTTGCCGCTACTGAACATGCACTGGAACCCAGCCCCGAACCAATTGGTAAACGTTTTTCAAGCGTTAAGGCCGCAGCTGGCATTGCCGGAGCAATATGTTCCCTAAAATGAAGTAGGCATTGATATGACAAATTTTCATGAGCATCACCGGGTAGCTTATCGGCATAAAGGCCAGTGCAAGTAAAGCGGTCTTGCTCCGAATGCTCAATATGAACAACATCCCCTAACAGCGAGCCATCTACAGGTGCTAAAGCCGCCCCTAATGAATCAAAGCCAACACAAAAATTACCGACAGAGGCTGGCGCATAAATAGAGATCATTACTACTTCCTCACCCTATAAAGTTTTTAAAATATCAGCAAATACGCCTGCTGATGTCACTTCAGCACCCGCACCATAGCCACGGATCACAAATGGACGTGGTTGATAATACTGGCTCAAAATTGCTAACGCATTTTCCCCGTCACGAATATCGTAAAGCGCATGGGCTTTATCGACCGCTTCAATACCTACGCGGCAGCGACCGTTTTCGATGCTGCCCACATAACGGAGAACCTTTCCTTCATTGGCTGCGCTTTGAATTTTGTCAGCAAAACTTGCATCAAGTTCTGGCAAACGGGCCATGAACTCGTCCACAGAGGTGCCAGTTGCAAAGTCTGTAGGTACTACAGACTCAACTTCAATATCGCTAAGCTCTAACTGTAATCCAGATTCACGCGCGATGATCAGTAGCTTTCTTGCGACGTCGGTGCCCGACAAATCATCTCTTGGGTCTGGTTCTGTAAAGCCATTGCTTTTAGCTTTTGCCGTTGCCTCAGAAAGGCTCAGACCATCTTGCAATGCACCAAACATGTAAGAAAGCGATCCAGATAAAATGCCGTTGAATGATAACAGCTCATCGCCTGCACCAAATAGCAACTGTAAGTTGTCTAAAACAGGCAAACCCGCACCAACGTTTGTCTCATATAAGAATTTTCGCTGTTTGCGCTGCGAGGCCAAAGTAAGCGCCTGGTAGTAGTCATAACTACCTGTGTTTGCCTTTTTATTGGCAGCCACGACATGAAAGCCCGCATTTAAAAAATCAACGTATTGATCTGCCAGATACTGTGATGAAGAGCAATCTACTAATACAGGGTTAATCAAATGATTAGCTTTAACGAATTCTTCCACACGCTGCAAGGTAAATGCTTGCTGTTGACTTGCCAGCTCTGCCTGCCATGAATCAAACGGCACGCCATCCGCATTTAGGTATAACTGTTTAGAATTGGCAACCCCATAGAGGTTTAGTTTTATATTACGCGCTTCAAGCCAAGCCTGTTGCTTTTCAAGCTGTTTGATCAGCTCCTGACCCACTAAGCCACATCCAAGTAAAAACACATCAATTGAAGGCACATGTGTAAAAAAGTTCTCGTGACACACTTTAACGGCATCGTTACAACGTGTCCCATCTATCACCGCTGAAATAGCGCTTTCTGTCGAATCCTGCGCAATAGCAACGATATTTAGCTGCGCTTGGGCAAGTGATGCAAAGAACTTCGCTGCGAGTCCCTTGTGGGCCTTCATGTTATCCCCCACCAACGTCACAATAGCCAGCTCACGTTGGACTTGGACTGGTTCAATTAAGCCTGCCTGCGCCTCAAGCTCAAACGCTTGCTCAAGCGCATTCAATGCTAAATCTAAATCCGACTCATGTACGCAAAAACTGATACTAAACTCGCAAGATGACTGCGTAATTAAAACGATGGATACATTGTCATTGGCCAACGCACCAAATACACGTGCAGCCATGCCAACTTTGCCTTTCATGCCAGGCCCTGAGACCGTCAGCATGGCGAGGTCTTCTAAACTTGATAAGGCTTTTACCGCTTCGTCGCCGCGTCGCTCATTGCTGATTACCGACCCCGCAACATCGGGATTATGGGTATTTTTGATCTCACACGGAACAGAGAACTTAGCACAAGGAAGAATTGTTTTTGGATGCAGAACCTTAGCACCAAAATACGATAGTTCCATCGCTTCTTTATAGGATAACCAGTCGATTTTACTGGCTTTTTTAATGAAACGCGGATCAGCGTTGTATACTCCATCCACATCGGTCCAAATTTGGCAGACTTCAGCGCGTAAACACGCAGCAGCAACAGCGGCTGAATAGTCAGAGCCGTTTCGGCCAAGCGTTGTAAGTTCACCGCGAGTGTTGCTGGCTGTAAAACCCGGCATGATGTAGTACTTGCTCGGGTTTGCGTTCATCGCCGAGACAAACTTCTGCTGACTCAGCTGCAAATCTACTTCTGCATCCAAATAGCCACCGTGACTGACGATACAATCACAGGCTTCGAGGTATGCAGCCTGAGACGCACCGAGCATGGTCTGCATCAGGGCGACGCTGATGCGCTCACCAAAGCTGATAACGTAAGCTCGCACTGGGTCTGGGCAATGCTGTAACATTTTTACCCCAGCTAACTTTTCAGCAAGGCTCGACAAAGCAGGCCAATGAACCACCTCGCCGTAAAGTTTTTGTACTTGCTCAAGCAAACCCAATGCACGATTTTCAAGTCGCAACCACTGCTCACTGTAATCTTGCCCCTGCTCAGCCTGCTCAACCAGCTCCACCAGTTGATCAGTCATGCCTCCTGGGGCTGATAACACAACTAAAGCCTCTTCGCCCGCTTGATTAAGGATCAAGCTATGAACTTGCTTAAGACATTCAAAATCAGCCAGTGACGAGCCACCGAATTTTAAAACACGCATTGTTATTTTCCTCATTCCTAAAACGAAAAAAGGCCTGTGTTCGTAGTGAACACAGGCCTTTTTCAATTACGCACCGACCTATGCCACTATCCAGAATGGATGGTGGTTGTAATAATGGTCGTGGTGTTAAAATTTGTTTTCATGTTTTTTAGCTTGCCCGAAATGTAGCCACTCTGTCAACCACTTAATATGACAATTAATATGCAATTTACTCATACACAAGCACTATGGAAGGTTACTTTATGCATTTTCTGTACTTAAGCGTGTATTTTTCGGAGTGAAAATAGGGAAAGTGGTTAAAGTAAAAAAAGTGTAAATTGATGATTTAACGTATACCATAGCGATTTAAAAGCGCAATGAGCCGGTCTGTATCCACTGGCTTTTCAATGAAATCTAGCGCGCCCAATTGCATGACTCTTTGCTTCATTTCAGGTTGAATATCAGCAGATATGACCACAACAAAGGTCTCAATGCTGGCGTGTGCTCTCATCTGCTCTAACACACCGATGCCATCCAATGTTGGCATAGTAAGATCTAGACACAACAAATCTACCGTGTGTTGTTTGAGAATGTTTAACGCCTCGACACCATCTTTAGCTTGTAATACGTTCACCTCAAGCGCGCTGGACAGACAACGGATAACTTGTTTTCTAGCAACTGTCGAATCATCACAGACTAATATTGAGTAAGCCATTACTAATTTTACTATTATTTGATATACCTCGTTCTTATAACACAATATTCTGACAGCTGTAAGTATTGCAAGCTGCAATTAAACCAAACCAGAATTTAACTGTGAAAATCAGAGATATTTATTTATTTTTAAACCTTTATTAGCTAAGTTTATGATTAGCCATACTGCACAAACTCTAATTTTGGGAGCCAAAGTTCATTCATGCTGCAAAAAAGTCTATCTAAAAAGCTACTCACGAATGTGCTATCGGTTTACTTCCTACTTACGTTCGTAGTGACCTGTGGTCAGGTTGTCGCTGAATATGTGAATACCAAAGACTACATTCGTAATGAGCTGACTATGCTGCAAAAAACATTCAGTCGTAGTCTGACACGCGCAATCTGGGAATTAAACACCAAGCAAACCGTAACCACCGCTGAGGGGCTACTGGCGATCCCAATGATTGAAGGAATTATCGTCCGTGATGATAGCGGTGAAATCATCTCTCAGTTGGGCCGCTCTTTGGATATTCATGAACTGTATAGTCAGCAACTGGTTCAAGAAGAAGCCATTATAGAAGACACGCCATCGGGATTGTTTGGTTACACCTTCCCACTTATTTTTGAGTTTTCAGGCAGAGCGACGCAGGTTGGCGATGTCACACTGTTCTCATCTCGAGATGTCGTATTCAGTCGTATCATGATATCGATTTACTTTTTGATCGGTAATGCCATGATCAAAACAACTTTTCTTATCATTTTATTTTTAATTGCCTTTCGCCGCTTACTCACAGAGCCGCTTACCGATCTAACCGACCAAATTGAAGAAATTGAATTAGATGATATTGATGGCAGAAAGATTGATATTGGCACCACTGAACGCAATGAACTTAAGGTAATGGAAGAAGCGTTCAACAAACTCATTGATAAAGTTTCTGAATATCGCAAACAACTCGATCAAACACAAAAAGAGTTGTTAATAAGTAACGAAAAACTCGACCAACACAACTTGCAGCTGGAGCAGGAAGTCGCCCGTAAAACATCCAACCTCAGCCAAGCGATGATGGACCTGCAGCAGCAAAAGTATGAGCTGGAAAAACAAAAACTCACGCTCACCGAAGAAGTGGATCTGCGCAGTCAAACCGAACAAGAATTGCTCACCAAGCAAAAAGAACTTGAACGGTATGTTGATGAGCTCAACATGGCGCAAGAGCGGTTGGTTGGCTCTGAAAAAATGGCCGCACTCGGAGGACTTGTAGCAGGTATTACTCATGACATTAACACCCCAGTTGGCATTGGTGTCACGGCAACGTCTTTCTTGCAAGAACGTTTGAATAAACTCGAAGCCGCTTACAAAGACAAAACCCTCTCACCAAAAGCCTTAGAGGAATTTATTAACGAGGCAAAACAAAGCACCAGTCTTCTGACCACTAACCTCGACAGGGCATCGGAGTTGGTTGCCAGCTTTAAACAAATTGCCGTTGATCAGGCCAGTGAAGCCGTTAGAAAAATAAACTTCAAAGAGTACTTGGCCGAAGTTGTACGCTCACTGCACCCTAAGATCAAAAAAACCAAGCATGTTATCAACATTGATTGTCCGGAAGACTTGATCCTCAATTTACCCGCAGGTGCAATCAGCCAGATATTTACCAATTTGATCATGAACTCTTTGATCCATGGTTTTGATGGTGTTGATAAAGGCGAAATAGACATCACTATTACCGACGATCATGACGATGTTAAAATCGTTTATAAAGACAATGGCCGGGGCGTGACAAAAGCACAATTGGAGAAGCTTTTTGACCCATTCTTCACCACCAAACGCGATCAAGGCGGTAGTGGTTTAGGCACGCATATCACCCTGAATTTAGTCAAACAAACCCTTAATGGAGATATAGAAGTGACTAGCGAAGAAGGCAAAGGACTCACATACTACATTCAATTCCCAAAAGATATGCAAGCCCCTATGACCATGTTCAACTAAGTCAGTTTGGACTACGCGTAAAGTTTTGCGTGTAGTCCTCCCCTTTACGATAAAATTCTTGCTATCATGAGTGCCTATTTTTAAGCACGGATACTCATAATATGTGGTTTAGTAACCTGATCTGTTATCGTTTTAAGCAAGATGTCTCATACAATCAAGAAGAGTTTGAAAAGGCACTAGAACAAGACGTTTTTAGGCCTTGTGGTAGCCAAGACATGAGCACTTTTGGTTGGACTAAAGCATTTGGTAAACATGGCAATAGCTTGTCACATTTCTCACAAGACAGCATTTTGTTATGTGCTAAACGAGAAGAGAAAGTACTCCCTGCATCGGTGATAAACGACATGGTTGCTGAGAAAGTCGAACTCATCGAACGCGAAGAGAATCGCCCGGTTAAGAAAAAAGAAAAAGACGAGTTAAAAGAGAATATTCTCAGCGCACTACTACCTCAGGCATTTAAAAAATCCAGCCTTCAGTTTGCTTTCATTGACCAAAAGAGTGGTTGGGTAATAGTGAACAGTGCCAGCTTTAACAAAGCGGAAGAATTGTTAGCATTATTGAGAAAGTCGTTAGGTACTTTACCGGTTGTGCCAGCCTTTGCAAATTATGACCTAGATGTATTTTTAACTGATTGGTTAACTAAATTCGAAGCGCCCGAAGGGTTCGCAATTGGTACTGATGCAGAATTACAAGAACCCGATGACAACGGTGCTCAAGTTAAGTTAAAGCAACATGACCTATCTTCTGATGAAATAAAAAGCCATTTAGACAATGGTAAACGCGTGACAAAACTGGCATTTGACTGGCGTGAACGTGTGAAGTTTATTTTGCAAAATGATGGCTCAATTAAACGCTTAAGTTATGCCGATGCACTAAAAGAACAAAATGCGGACATTCCAAAAGAGGACATGGCCGTAAAACTTGATGCTGATTTTATTTTGGTCAGTGAAGAGATAAAAGAATTGCTTGAAGAGTTGACCCAAAGCCTTGGCGACAGCGCTGATATGTAACTTATTTGGGCGATAAGTGCGTTGCCCTTATCGCCTTGCTATTTCCCTATGCGAACATGGCTTTTACATCTTCCAGCACATGTAAATAATCATCACTATTAAATATTTCCACAGATTCAATTACGCCTTTATCCGCATAGACTTGTAATGACGCTGTTTTGTCGGAAACCTGTAGAATTCCCTCCAATATTGCACCCACACGTATAAAATCTACGTAGCAGTCCTGCTGTGGCTTGTAATTTGGATTTGACCAATTTTCCGCCGCATCAATAAATTCCTCCGTAAAACCCCATTCACGCATAATTGCCCCGCCAATTCTACCTGCCAACTTTTGAATGGCATGTGCTAAAAAGCTTGGGTTTGCGAATACCTCTGGGTGCCTTTCAGCTTCGGTCAAAATAGGCAAAACACCAATATTAAACACAAGCGAAGCCAGCGTAATCGTGTCTCTGTTTAGTGAGGTATGCTTGTGAGCTTTCAGGTAAAAATCCATGGTCGTAATCGCTTGGCAGGCAACTTTAAGGGTTTTTTGCCATGCTTTATCCATATAGGTTTTAATCAACTTGTTGTTAGAGACAAACAACTGCTCCATCGCCATCGCTGTAGCGATATTTTTAATTTGTCTGAGGCCGATACGCGTGACCGCTTGATTAAGCGTATTCACTTTCACAGACCGACCAAGAAACGCGCTGTTAGCGACTTTTATCATTCGTGCAGATAACGCCGGATCATGGGATATCACATCCGCCATTTGAATTAAATTTACATCTGGGTCGTCCGCAGCTTTACGCACACGCACGGCAGCATCAGGCAAAGTCGGCAGCACCAAGGTGTCGCTATTAATTCTATCTATAAGAATGGTAAGTAAGGCATTCTCTGTTGACATGAGCTAAATTCCAAAACTAATTAAGTAGCGCTAAAACGCCCGTGTTTTAGCTTTTAGTATTGTCGAACATCTTTATAAAGTTAAGAAATCAGTATAAAAATTTTAGCCAATAGCCATGGTGAAACAATTTTTCAAAAATGCACCGCAGCAGTGAGGCATAATTACCTTGGATCATGTAAAGTAGTTGCTCAGTTTTATTTCCAATAACAAAAAGAGAGCAGCATGAGACTTTCAAAAATTAGTCAGGCACTGATTATTGCCAGCACTTTGGCACTGGGTGCATGTTCAGAACCCACAACCAACACATCGACTGCAGCAAACACACAACAAGCAAAAGCACCAAGCTACGAGCTAGTCAACACAAATCCGTCACGTTTAGACATATACACACAGGTGACGCTTAACACCGATTTGTCACACCTAAGCGACAACCAAAAGCAAATGGTTGCGAAGTTGATTGATGCCTCTAAGCTGATGGATGACCTATTTTGGAAGCAAAGTTTTGGTATGGATAAAGATACCTTTTTAAGCCGTATCGAAGATGAGAAAGTGCGTACCTTCGCCGACATTAACTATGGCCCATGGGATAGACTCGATGGCGACAAAGTATTTCTTAGCGGCTTTGAAGAAAAAGCACTTGGTGCCGAATTCTATCCTCACGATATGAGCAAAGAAGAACTCAACAATTCTGATATCAAAGACAAACAGGGTTTATACTCAATCATCAAACGTGATGAACAAGGCAAACTATATAGCGCACCTTATTCTGAAATTTACGGTAAAGAGCTTAAGCAAGCAGCTAATCTGTTATTAGAAGCCAGCTCGCTTGCCGATGATAAAGAGTTTGCCAACTACCTGAAGTTGCGTGCTGATGCTCTACTAAATAATAGCTATCAAACATCTGACTTCGCTTGGATGGATATGAAAAACAATCCTATCGATGTGGTGATTGGTCCTATTGAAACATATGAAGATCAACTATTTGGCTACAGAGCGGGGTTTGAGTCTTATGTACTAGTAAAAGACTTAGCTTGGAGCGAGCGTTTAGCAAAATTTGCCGCATTCTTACCTGAGCTACAAACAGGCTTACCTGTCGATGAAAAATACAAGCAGGAAGTCCCAGGATCGGATGCTGATTTGAACGCCTACGATGTTATTTATTATGCTGGCCACTCAAACGCGGGTAGTAAAACTATCGCGATTAACCTGCCAAACGATGAGCAAGTGCAACTTGAAAAAGGCACTCGTCGTCTACAGCTTAAAAACGCTATGCGCGCCAAGTTTGACAAGATATTGCTACCCATTGCCGATCAGTTGATTGTGCCAGAGCAGCGTAAGCACATTACCTTTGACGCTTTCTTTGCTAACACGATGTTCCATGAAGTGGCTCACGGGTTAGGCATTAAAAACACTATCAATGGCAAAGGTACGGTACGTCAATCATTACAAGAGCACGCCAGTGCACTTGAAGAAGGTAAAGCCGATATCCTTGGTCTGTACATGGTTGAGCAATTGCTGAATAAAGGTGAGATCACAGAAGGTACTATCGAAGATTACTATATTACCTTTATGGCTGGTATCTTCCGTTCAGTACGTTTTGGTGCCTCTAGTGCACATGGTAAAGCCAACATGATCCGTTTCAATTTCTTTAAAGAACAAGGCGCATTTTCTAAAAATGAGCAAGGTTTATACAAAGTAAACATGGATAAAATGGCAACCGCGATGAAGAATCTTTCTAATTTGATTCTTACCCTACAAGGTGACGGCGATTACCAAAAAGTTGACCAGTTAATTGCCACTCACGGCGATATTAAAGCTGAGCTTAAAGCCGACCTTGAAAAGTTAGCACAAGCTAATATCCCAGTAGATGTTACCTTTAAGCAAGGTAAATCTGTACTTGGCCTATAAGCTGCCATAAAAATCACATACAAGGCGCCACTGAGCGCCTTTATTTTTTGTGGCCTTTTATTGCATATTCCAAACACTCCATCCCAATTAATTGTCATCTGCCTAGGTTGTCGCTACCATCACATCACTTTTATTCATAGTTAAGGTGCACTGTGCGAGTTACATTTTCTTCTATGGCATGTGGTTTATCTTTGGCGCTTGTGGCCAATGTCACCGCTCAACCACTTACGCTTGAGCGTATTTTCGATGACCCAAGCCTTGCGGGCAAAGCGCCCGTAAAACTAAAGTTTTCACCTGACGGTAGTCGTGTCACATATCTACAAGGTAAACAGCAAGACTACAATCGCTACGATTTATGGGAATACAACCTTAAAGACAATAAAAATCGCCTATTGGTGGACTCTCAAGCCTTGTTTTCTGGCCCTGAGACCCTCTCCGACGAAGAAAAAGCACGCCGTGAGAGACAGCGTATTTTTGGCCGTGGAATATTAGAGTATACCTGGTCTGACGATGGTAAAGCCTTGCTATTCCCACTCAATGGTGATTTGTATTACTATCAACTCGAGTCAGGTAAAAGCCGAAAGCTAACCAATACAGAAGCGTTTGAAACAGATGCTAAGTTCTCACCAAAAGGCAATTATGTATCTTTCATTCGTGAGCAAAACCTGTATGCACTGGAGCTGAAAACGGGCAAAGAAATAGCGCTGAGTAAAGACGGCGGTGGCGTCATAAAAAATGGCATGGCGGAGTTTGTCGCACAAGAAGAAATGAGCCGAATGACAGGTTACTGGTGGGCCAAAGATGAGTCAAAAATCGCTTTTACACGTATTGATGAAAGCCCTGTTCAACAAGCTATTCGCAATGAAATATATGCCGATGAAGTGAAGTTATTTAATCAGCGCTATCCGTTCACTGGTACAGCAAATGTGACCATTGAGCTGGGCGTGGTCTCTGTCAATGACCAGAAGATAGATTGGATTGACTTAGGCAAAGATAAAGATATTTATATTGCTCGGGCAAAATGGCTCAATGACAGTAAAACGCTATCTTATCAGTGGCAAAACCGTGCTCAACAGCAGCTTGAGTTGCGCTTTTATGATACGGAAAAGCAGCTGCAACGTGTTGCTTTAACAGAGCACAGCGATACATGGATTAACCTGCACTTTGATCTGCACTTCTTAAAAGACAACAAACATTTTATTTGGGCGTCTGAGCGCGACGGATTCAAACACTTATATTTGTATCGTAACAATGGTCAACTGGTACGCCAAGTTACCCATGGTGAGTGGGTGGTAGATGCACTCAAAGGTGTAGACGAAAAAACAGGTACAGTGTACTTTGCAGCGCGTAAAGACACACCGCTTGAGAGCCACCTGTACAGCACATCCATGTTTAAAGAGTCAGCTATTAAACGCATCACAAACCTCGGCACCTATCACGATGTGGTACTGGCAAAAGATACTAAAACCTTTATCGACAACAGCTCTGCGGTGAATCAGCCCAATTCAGTTGCACTACGTAAAATGAGTGGTGAGTTTGTTACTTGGTTGGAGCAAAACGCGCTCAATGAGCATCACCCGCTCACGCCATACCTAAGCGACTTGGCAAAACCCGAGTACGGTACGCTCACAGCAGAAGATGGCCAAACACTACATTACCGCTTGTTTAAACCCGCCAAGTTGGAAAAGGGCAAGCAGTACCCTGTGATTGTCAATGTATATGGTGGTCCGCATGCACAACGTGTGGTCAATAACTGGCGTAGCAAAAACCTTTATTTCCAGTACATGGCACAACAAGGTTATGTTATCTTTCAACTAGATAACCGTGGTTCATACAATCGCGGTAAACGCTTTGAAGATCCAATCTACAAAAAACTAGGCGTGGTTGAAGTTGCCGATCAAATCCGTGGCGTAGAATTTTTGCGCACCCTTGATTATGTGGACCCACAACGCATCGGCGTTTATGGTCACAGTTATGGCGGATATATGGCGCTGATGACCATGTTTAAAGCCCCCGAGTATTTCCAAGCGGGGGTATCTGGTGCGCCAGTGACCGATTGGACGCTCTACGACACCCACTATACTGAGCGCTACCTTGGACACCCAAAAGACAACGCGCAAGGCTATCAGCAAAGTGCTGTATTTGATTATGCTGATGGTTTGCAGGGGCCACTGATGATTTATCACGGCATGGCGGATGACAACGTACTGTTTACCCATGCGACAAAGCTATTCAAACAGCTACAAGACAATATGCAGCCTTTTGAAATGATGACCTACCCTGGCTCAAAACACAGCCTCAGAGGTAAAAAAGTACAAACGCACTTACATCAAACTATCACTCACTTTTTTGATAGGCACTTCAAAACCCACCAATAAACAAAAAAGGCACGCTAGGTGCCCTTTTTTACGCTTTAATTTACAAGCAGTATCTTGCGAACAAGCTACTGACGGTTGCTGCGGTTGGTTTACCGTGCTGCCAATCGCCACCTTCAACTCCACTTCCTGCGATGTCCATATGCACATAAGGTAATGGCAACTGGGAGTCACAGCCATGTTTATCCAAACCACCCACTATGGCCAAAAATGCCATGGGGAACTGATGGCCACGCGCCGTTATCGCTGAGGGGGCATTGTTGCTCGAAAGCACATCGTCAGCCAAAGTACGAGGCTTAACAAAATCATAATCTTCACGACGGCTACGTGATAACTCTGCGCCATCAGCCCATAAATCACCAAAGTCGGCAAGTTGACGAGAAACCTTCGCTTCGCGTGCAGGACCATTTTCAACGTAGGCACTATAAGGCCCCACAGCGCGTGCTGCGTGCCCCGTTAATGTTGCAACGGTGAATAAGGTTGGGTTAACTTCACTCTTCGCCATGTCTTTCATTTCGCTCAACAGGTCGCCCATCGCCAAGCGTCCTTCTGCATCAGTGTTACCAATGCGTACCTTCAAGCCTTCACGGCAGGTAATAATTTCATCTGGCACAAAGCAATCAGAGCCAATTGAATTACGTACCACTGCAAGATAAGCAATCACTTTCACACCGCTTGGCTGATAGTCCGCAACCGCTTTCATAAAGCCTGCAACAGAGGCTGCACCACCTTTATCTCGGCTCATACCTGCCATAAAGCCACCAACTTTTAAATCGGCACCACCGGTGTCATAGACTAAGCCCTTACCGACAAACATCAGCGTACGAGTTACCTCATCGCTGGGTGTATAAACCAGTTTTACTACGCGAGGGTGATGACGCTCAACTGCGTAAGATGCACGTGCTACAGTGCCTAGCATTGGGTATTGCTGCTCAATCGTGTTGATGTCCGATACCACCTCAACCGACACACTTGTGCCTTTAAACAATTCAACACAGTAATCTGCAAATCTAGGGGGCGCCATACGCTCGGGCTCTGTACCACATAAGTCACGCGCAGCATATTGGCCCGCAGCCAACGCATTCAGCTGCTTACATTGCGCTTCAGTCGCACCTAATAAACTGATTTGTTTAACAGGCTCAGTGCTTTCACCACGGTATTCACGCGCTTCTAGAGGCTGCCACAGCGCTTGGCAAGCACCTAAATATGCAACCTCTAATGCATTTTGATAACGTGCATCTTCAGGCATACCACACACCACAAGGGTTGGTGCTTGACTGCCTGAAGCTTTCGCTTCGTTAATGGCTGCTTTAGCGGCATCAAACACACGACGCACGTCATCATAGTCACGGTTTAAAGGTCCTGTTGGCGATACGATAAGGCGCTTACCAGGAAACTCTTGTGCAAGTACCAAAGTAGCCTTGTTAGCTATTCTGGCATCAACTGCCAAGTATGGCGCAAGCGCCTTATTCAGACGTTCATCGTGCAAGTTATGCACATCAGCAGCAATAACAATGACGGCATCTGCGTGTTGATTAAAAAGATCATTACATGGTAACGCGAGAGGAAAAGACATAAAAAGGCCCTTAGTTACGATAATAAGGGCCCGATTATGGGTTATTTGATAATGCTTTACCAGTAAAGTCGGTTACTGAGGGGGTGTGCTTTGTGTTTGATTACGACGATGCTTAGCCATCACCGACCATGCTTCTAGCATCACCAACACGCTGACCACCAACACGATTACATCTAGTACCACCAGCAGCCAATTACCTTGTTGATAGTACTCCTGCAACTTAATGAGTCCTGCAAAAAATGCCATCAGCAATACAAAACTCATAGGAATTAGAGTGTACTTAGCAGGGCGGCCTAGCTTGATAAGGTAAACCGAGATCACCAACAAAGTTAGACTGGCAAGGATTTGGTTGGTAGAGCCAAACAAAGGCCAAATGATCATACCGCCGCTGCCTGAGGCACCACCTGCCCCAAAGGCAAGCAACAAACAACAGCCAACCGCCAGCAAGGTTGCTACGATGCCATTCTTTAGCGCCTGTAATTGATAAATTTCACCCCATTCCTGAATAATATAACGCTGTAGACGCACCCCTGAGTCCATGGTCGTTCCCGCGAACAGTACCACCATGACGGCCAACAGGGTTGCTGCTATTTCTGTGGGGATACCCCAGCCACTGCTGATCAAGTTTGAGCCACCGGTAATAAAGGCCCCCACACTGCCCGCGCCTAAGTGACTATAGATTTCATGCCACTGCTCGGGTGACATAGCTAGCATCACGCCGCTCACAGCAACTAAGGTGATAAGCGCTAATGAACCTTCTCCAACGGCTCCTAAATAGCCCACGAAGCGACCATCTGTCTCTTTATTTAACTGCTTAGAGCTGGTGCCAGAGGATACAATGCCGTGAAAACCAGATACTGCACCACAGGCAATAGTAACGAACAACAGTGGAATAATACTGGGCGTTTGCTCAGCCATTTGTGTGTTAAAAGCCGGAGCGGTGATATCAGGCATCACCACAAACACTGCTCCATACAATAATATCAACCCCACCAGCAGCTGCATTCCGTTGATAAAGTCACGCGGTTGAAGCAGCATCCAAACCGGTAATAAAGAAGCTACCGCGGCGTAAATAAACAAGATCACAATCCAGTTTGCCTTGTCAGTCAGTCCAAACATTTCGGATGGCAGTGCCAAAGGCATACTTGAGCCCATGTAAATGGTGGCGTAGAGAATCGCGACCCCTATCACACACAAGGGAATAAGCGGCACTTGACGCTTTAACAGCTGGCCAATAACTAAGGCCACAACAATCGCCGCCCAAGCAGGAAATACAGCACTAGGGTTCGCCACAAACGAATTGGCTATTACCACGCCAAATACAGCGTTGACCATCAACAGCACCAAAAATACCACTATCATGAACAATGCGCGCGTACGCTTGCCGATAACGGTTTCTGAAAGCGCCCCCATGGATTTACCTTTATGCCGGGCACTTGCCCACAGCGCGCCCATGTCATGCACACCCGCAAAGAAAATAGTCCCAATTACAACCCACAGTACTGCTGGTACCCAGCCCCAGTACACAGCGATGGCAGGTCCAACAATGGGAGCGGCCCCTGCTACAGAAGTGAAATGGTGCCCCCATAGCACCACTTTATTGGTTGGCACAAAGTCAACGCCATCATTTAATTCATGAGCGGGTGTGACAAAGCTGTCATCCATTTTAAAGATTTTTTCCGCAATGAATTTGGAATACACAAACCATCCAAATAGCATTCCGATTACCCCAAACAGTACTATCATGATTGACTGCATTTTCAGGCTCCTGCACGTCTTATTATTATTGAGCCTTAAAAATTAACACAGTTATCACATTATGCACTTACCTTTTAGTCTGAATCGAAGAGTTTTAACTGCGGTTGGCGCACATTTTCATCCGCCAAAGAGATACTGATGCCGATAAGCCGCACAGGTTTATGTGGATAGCGTGACAACAGCTCACCTAAAAGTGTACATAGGATCTCAAGGTTTAGGCTTTCATGCTGACACTCTTTACTCACTACCTGAAAGTCAAAGAACTTTACTTTCACACCCAGTTTAGTCATGCCCCGTTGCGCCAAATGAGGTTGCGCACGCTTGGTCAGCTCAGGGAACAGAGATTCAGACAGTCGCTTAGTAAGCTCTACCAGATCGCTGGTGTCTTCATTAAAGGTAGTTTCAACGCCCACCGACTTTCTCACGCGATGTGTTTCTACTTCTCGCTCATCGATACCATGACACCTGCGCCACAATACCAAGCCAAACTTACCAAAGCGCTGATATAAAAAGTCTTCACTGCTGGCCTTTACATCACAGCCATATTGCAGCCCTAGAGCCAACAACTTTTGCTGCGTTACCTTACCAACCCCAGGTATTTTTTTCAGTGGCAATGCATCAATGAAGTCATCCACCCTATCAGGTGTGATCACAAACTGCCCGTTGGGCTTATTTTCGTCACTGGCGATTTTTGCCAGGAACTTGATAGGTGCAACCCCAGCGGAGGCTGTTAAGCGCGTTTCGCGTTCAATATCGGCGCGAATTTGCTGCGCAATTAAAGTGGCACTACCAGAGCAAGCCTTGCAATCGGTCACATCTAAATATGCCTCATCTAAAGATAAGGGTTCGACCAAACCAGTATACCGAGAAAAAATCGCTCTGATTTGCGTAGACACTTCTTTGTACACTGCCATTCTGCCAGGCACTATCACCAACTGAGGACACAGCTTTTTTGCCTGATAGTTGGACATCGCGGAGCGAACACCATACTCACGAGCAAGGTAGTTGGCTGTTGACAATACGCCTCGATGACTGTTGCCACCAATAGCCATCGGAACATTTGCAAGCTCAGGATTGTCACGCATCTCAACCGCGGCATAGAAACAATCCATATCAATATGTATGAATTTACGCATCACAAAAAACTGTATTTATATACAGTTTTATTATGTTCATAATTTTACCGCAGTTGCAACTTTTACTCACACTTTTAATACACTAAACTAAATCGCGTCGTGGCATTTATTGCCAAATAAAACTTCAACAAGGATTTAACATGCAATTCAGTCGACTAGGTAGTAGCACACTCGAAGTCTCACGAGTATGTTTAGGCAGTATGACTTGGGGGCTACAGAATAACCAGCATGATGCGGATGAACAAATAAACTATGCGCTCAGCCATGGCATCAACTTTATAGATACCGCTGAGCTATATGCCATGCCCCCCTCAGAAGATACCTATGGCGAAACCGAAAAAATCATCGGTAACTGGTTAGCCCGCCATCAAGAAAAGCGGCAGCAGGTCGTGCTTGCGAGCAAAATAGCAGGTGGAGGATTGCGCTGGATCAGAGGTGGCGCACCAATCAGCGCTAAGACCATTATCGAAGCCGTTGATGCGTCACTGCAGCGCTTAAATACAGACTACATTGATTTGTATCAGCTTCATTGGCCAAACCGTAACTCTCCACATTTTGCCAACCATTGGCCGGGAATGGTGAAGTTTTCAGACGTTGACCGTGAGCAACAGCTCAGTGAGATGCTAGAGATCCTGCAAGCACTACAGACGTGTATTGACAACGGTAAGATTCGCCATTGGGGCTTATCTGACGACACAACTTGGGGCATTAACACTTATTTGCGATTAGCCTCTGAACATAACCTTGCCAAGCCCGTTGCCATTCAAAATGAGTTTAACTTATTACATACCAAAGATTGGCCATATCTTATTGAAAATTGCATTCATGAAGATGTTGCCTACTTACCTTGGTCGCCATTGGGGGCCGGTGCATTGACTGGCAAATACATCGATGGCGCAAGGCCCGAGGGGTCACGTTGGACATATGTGCAACGCAATGGCTTATTCAGAGATACGCCACACTCCAATCAAGCAGTTAAAGCATATGTACAATTGGCTCAGCAATTTGGCATCACACCTGCGCAAATGGCACTTGCTTGGGTGAATCAAGTGGATGGCGTAACCTCAACCATCATCGGTGCCACCAGCATGGCGCAACTAAAAGAAAACCTACAAGCCTTTGAGCTGACATTAGATGATGCCCAACAAGCGGCAATTGGCGAGTTATTACAGCGTTTTCCTTCGCCCTTCTAAATCAAGTAACTCAGCCCTCCTCGCCAGAGGTTGGCTGAGTTTTACTTAATGTCATTTAAGTTTTGTTAATTTAATTGGTCACGTATAATCAGACCTATTTGCAAAATATGATTAACCGTGACATGTATAGTCTTAATCCAACCCCTGTTATCCCATTGCCCGGCACTTGCTTTACCCGCCATACCACCAGAGCCATTGTGCTAGAGGGCCAAAAAATTCTGTTACTATACACAGCAAGGTATAATGATTACTCACTACCTGGCGGTGGCGTCGATGAGCATGAGAGCATTGAGCAAGCACTATTTAGAGAGTTGCGCGAAGAAACAGGTGCCGAAAGTTTACTGAGTTACACTGAGTTTGGCCGCTATGAAGAATATCGCAGCTGGTATAAACACGATTATGATACGATTCATATCATCTCTGATTGCTATGTATGTGAGACATGCGGTCAATTTAGTCAGCCGCAAATGGAAGACTATGAGCACGCTAATGGTATGAAGCCTGTTTGGGTGAATATCGACGAAGCCATCTCTCACAACCAGAAAACGCTTGCCAATAGTGAAAAACAAGGCCAATCTTTGGTGCGTGAGTTGTTTTTATTACAACAAATAAAAGATAGGCTGATGCAAAATTCTATGTGATGGTTTCCTACAGCTTGAGGCCCAAGGTGATTTTTGGTTACTGTAAAGCACTCGGCTAACTGATGCACTTGTGTGATTAGATTATCCACAAGCTATAAAATTATCGGAGGTGACATGACAATAAAGCCCTTTTTTTGCACTCTGATAATCTTATTTGTGTCCGTTACTAGTCACGCCCAAACACTCACTTTTTATGCTGAAGACCTTCCGCCTTATCACTTTAAAAATGCCAGAGGTGAGGCATCAGGCGCTCTAATTGATTTAGCTCGCAGTGTGCTATCGCATGCGCAGCTTGAAGGCCAATTTGAAATTGTGCCTATGGCTCGAGCCTACAAAGAAATGCAAACTCAACCCAATGCCTTGATGTTATCTTTGCTGAAAACCCCTCAGCGCAGCGAACAGTTAGTGTGGATTGCACGAACCTACTTTGCTGATGCCTACTTGGTGAGCCTTGCTGACAGTCCCATAACTATTGATACCTTACAAAGCGCCAAACAATATCGCGTGAGCACTATCCGTGGCTACTCCAGTGAACGGTTTTTACGCGAGCAAGGGTTTAATGAAGAAGAAAACTTGGTATTAGTTAGTCACTATCATCAGCTTTGGCAGTTACTTTACAAACAGCGCACTGATTTGGTGCTAACCAATACGCTCACCTTAGAAAAAGAAATCGTCAGCACCGGCTTAGACCCTAGAGGTGTTGCTAAAAAACTACACCTAACTGATTTTCCATCCGAGCTTTGGCTAGCCGCTAACCCCAAATTGGACGCTGCGACCGTGCAAAAGTTGAGAGCCTCAGTTCAACACCTGAAACAAAGCGGTGGGTATCAGCAAATTCTTGCTCGCTGGAAGCTAGCAACGCCTCAATCTGACAAGTAATACTCAACGCTGGTTACCACGCGTACCGTTTTAATTTGCGGCGTATTACTATCTCTGTCACTAATGCTAAACTGCCCTTGGCGCGCCGACTTAATCTTACCAAGTTTAGAGTCGGAATCTTTCGCAAACTTAAGCGCCACTTCACGCGCTTTTTGAGTCGCCTCTTGTACCATGTGTGGTTTGATGTCATTCAATCCAGTAAACATATACTCTATACGATTTTGATAATCATCCTGAGTGATCGCAATACCTTGTTTGGCAAGCGTATTTAACTTGCCAAGTGCCTGTCTCACCTTATCAGGTTCATGACTAAAAACAGTGATGCCAGATTTGGCAATATAACGAAAGCCTCGTTCATTTTGGCCATATTCTTGCGCAAACTTGTCTACGATTGAGGGCGTCGCTTGACTCATTTCTTGCTCATCAAAACCGTGTAAAGTTAGAAATGCGCGAATTGCTGTATTTTTCTCTTCGACTCTGGCCACCAAAGCCTCTAAGTTGTTATCAGCATCTTTATAAAATACAGGCCAGATCACGGTATCCGCCATCACTTCCTGCTCGGCTAGGCCCTTAACTTGTACGGTACGCTCCATCGCTTTGATATCTTGTAAAGACCCAGTAATGAGCCAAGTACTCAATACAATGCCAATAGCCAAGACACCTGCAGCACCCAAGTGTTTGCTTAATGCTTCTTTCACGGTTTGTTACTCCAATAAATAGTTGTCAGATCAAAGTCAGGCAGAATATGTCTCGATCAATCGTCAAAAACTGATTACAGTGATAGCACAAATCATTGATTTCATCAGCCAAATTGCTAATTTTAAATTCGGGACCTGAACGACCCATGTACCGGTACGATTTGGCCTACACAAATGTCAGTAGACGAGATTTAACACAGGAAGGTAAATGAGCGTAAAACAAATAGGACAATTTTTTAATCCTCGCTCAGTGGCTGTGATTGGTGCTTCTAACACCAAAGGTCGCGCAGGCTACGTGGTGATGAGAAACCTGCTACAGGGCGGCTTTAATGGTCCCATCATGCCCGTTACGCCAAAACATAATGCCGTGCATGGTGTATTAGCTTATGCCAGCATTGCTGCGTTACCACACCCCCCTGAACTTGCAGTCATATGCACCAACAAAAACACGTTAGAGCCGCTGATTGAACAACTTGGCAATATTGGCTGCTACAATGTAGTTATCATTGCAGCAGGTTTGAGTAACACGCAAAAAGTAGCCTTAAAAAACATCGCACATAAGCATAATATTCAGTTGCTTGGTCCAAACTGTTTGGGGTTGCTTGTACCACATATTGGTCTTAATGCCAGCTTTTCACACACCGTTGCCGAGCCAGGTAAATTGGCATTCGTTTCACAATCAGCAGCGGTTTGCTCAACGATTTTGGACTGGGCCCAGAGTAAGCGAATTGGCTTTTCCTATTTTGTATCAGTAGGTGATTGCCTTGGCATTGATTTTGACGAGTTACTTGATTTTCTTGGTCGTGACGCAAAAACCAAAGCCATTTTGTTGTACATAGACAATATTGATGATGTTAGGCGCTTCATTTCAGCCGCTAGAGCCGCAGCGTTTAGCAAGCCAGTCATTGTCATCAAAACAGGCAAAACTCACGCAGGAGCCGAGGCCGCATACATTCATACTGGTGGGAGAACCTCTGATGACTCAGTTTATGATGCGATGTTTCAACGTGCAGGTATGCTCAGAGTAAGTGACCTAAGAGAGCTGTTTGCTGCAACCCAAACACTTGCCTTACACCCTAAATTACTTCAGGTAGAACAACTGACTATATTAACCAATGGCGGTGGCCCTGGGATCATGGCGGTTGATACCCTACTACAGCGCTCTGGCAAGTTAACGCAATTGGATGAGACGACTCGCGCAGCACTCAATGCCGTGATCCCACAATCGAATATGACCACAAACCCAATTGATTTGTTTGGTGACTCCTCGCCTATGCGCTACCAAAAAGCTTTGGAAATATTACTCAAAGCCCCTGAGGTAAAAAACTTACTGATCATTCACACCCCCTCAGCGCTAGCACCCAGCGAAGAGTACGCCAAAATCATTGCCAATACGTTGCAAACCATTCCTAAAATGGCCCGCCCGTTTGTGATGACTAACTTTATGGGAGAACGTGCGGCCTATGCAGCGCGAGACATTTGCGCCAACCATAGTATTGCGACCTATCGCACACCTGAGGGCGCTGTGGGCGCTTTTATGCACCTAGTCAGTTATCGGCGCAATCAAAAACACCTAACACAAACACCTGAATCTGGCAGTGACAATAGCCAAATTAATAGCAAAGCGGCGAGAAAAACCATTCAAATGCTGCTCAAAGAAGGACATTCTCAGCTCTCAACGCATTTAGCAAGCCAAGTGCTGGCCCAATACAATATTGAGTGTATCGATACACGCGTGGCGATGACGCCAACAGAAGCGAAAGAGCAAGCCATTGAGCTTGGTTTTCCCGTCGCGCTTAAGTTGCTCAGCCCTTCCATTGCATCCAAGTCGGAGGTGGGCGGAGTCGTGCTCAACTTGAACGATAGTCACGAAGTTGAGCAAAGTGCTTTTGCTATGCTATTGAGGATTAAAAAGGCCTATCCAGATGCCATTATTGAGGGCTTTTCTTTGCAAAAAATGGCACCAAGAGCTGGTGCACAAGAGCTACGTATTGCACTAAAAACTGAGCCAAACTTTGGCCCTGTTATCTTACTTGGTGAAGCCGGTACGGGTTTGGAGTTTTCGCAAGCAGCTGTGGCATTTCCCCCTCTGAATATGAATCTTGCCAAATATTTGATAGCAGCGGCTCATGACAAAGGCGTACTTAAGGAGCGAGCGCTTCCAGACAAGGTCGATAAGTATAGATTATGCGATTTACTTACGCGTATTTCACAGCTGATCATCGATCAGCCTGATATCGATAGTATTGAGTTAAACCCTATTTTGGCTAGTAATGGACAATTTTTAGTGCTGGATGCCAACGTCACGCTTGTTCCATACCAACCCAAGGTCGGTAAAAAACGGCTTGTAATAAGACCTTACCCAAAAGATCTGGTGAAAAATGTCACTCTAAAAAACGGTGAAACTGTCACCTTGAGGCCCATTCGACCTGAAGACGAGCGCACCCATCAGGAATTTGATCAGTCGCTAACAAAAGAAGATAGATATCGGCGCTTCTTTGGTGAGCTTCCGCAATTTAATCATGAGCAACTGGCTAAAATGACTCAGATAGATTACGACCGTGAAATGGCATTTATCGTTACTCAGCCCTACAAAAGCAGCTATAGGACACTTGGCGTATCGCGCATCCTGATAGAACCAGATAATAGCAGTGCAGAATTTGCTGTCGTTGTGCGCTCTCAGTCCAAAGGGCTGGGGTTGGGCCGTATTCTTATGAGCGCCATTATTGATTACGCTGCAAAACAAGGAATAAAAACCCTCAATGGGATTACCCTACCAGAGAACAGCGGTATGATTGAACTTTCGAGAAAGCTCGGTTTCACCATCACCCGTGACTTTGAAGAAGGCACACTCAACATGCAACTAAAACTAAATTAATTATGCTATCTACTTATCGTGAGAAAACAGCTGCACTATTGGAAGGCAGTGGCCACTACTACAAGGCTGGACGCTATCTGGACATCTTTTTAATTACCTTGATCATGGTTAACGTCATAGCCATTGTGCTTGAGTCAGTGCCCAGTTTAGCTAAGCAATATCAAGATTTTTTTCATGAGTTGGAGCTGGTCTCAGTGGCGATATTCTCCGTTGAATATTTGCTTCGCCTTTGGTGCAGTGTGGACAAAATAGAGTACAAAAACCTCTCATGCAGTAATGTGAAAAAGCGTATCAAATATCTATTTTCTCCTTTGGCAATCATAGATTTACTCGCTATTTTACCCACTCTGCTGATGATGTTTATTACCTTTGACTTGCGCTTCCTCAGAGTGATTAGATTACTTCGTATCTTTAAACTCACTCGTTACTCTCGAGCAATGCAGTTGTTACTTGCAGCGTTTAAAGAGGAAGGCAGTAGCCTGTTAGCCGCATTTTTTATTATGTCTGTGGTGTTGATCATGGCGTCATGTGGCATTTACTTGCTTGAACATGACATACAACCGGACAAATTTGGTTCAATTCCACAGTCTATGTGGTGGGCAATGGCCACCTTAACAACCGTCGGCTACGGTGATGTGGTGCCCGTAACCGCAGCAGGAAGGTTTTTCGGGGGCGTGATCACTTTGCTCAGCATGGGTATGGTCGCAATCCCTACAGGTTTATTGGCCTCTAGTTTTGCCGACCAATTGAGAAAACGCCGAGACGCATTTAATGAGGCGGTGTTGCACAGTCTGATTGACGGTGAGATTGACCCCAGTGAAAAACAGCATCTTGAAATGTTGCGTATAGAGCTGGGATTAAGCCATGCCGAAGCCAATCAGGCCATAAAAGTTATGACTTCTCAACGTGTACATGCGCTGTATTGCAAGCACTGCGGTAATAAGCTGTGATGGTTAAGCAGCTTTACCATCTCGTTGGTGTACCTTGGCACCAACGACGTTAAAATACAGGCTGCCAGGTTCTCTCTAGCAATGCAGCAACTTGTTCACCGGATTGAACATCGCAAAATAGTGGCCCTTGGAAATGGTCACACCCCAACATTCTCAAAAAACGCAATTGTTCCTGTGTTGATATACCATCGGCGATACATTGCATTCCCAAACTGTGGGCCAACGATAAACTGGCGTGAATAATCACTTCATGTTCGTTATCAATACCAATATCACTGACGAAACTATGATCGATTTTTAGCACATCCACTGGGAACTGCTTGAGGTAGGTTAATGACGCATAGCCCGTACCAAAGTCATCCATAAACAATCTACAACCTAGCGCTTTAAGTTGGTGCATCACATCAATCACATGACTGATATCACTCATCATTACAGACTCTGTAATTTCAAATGCAACATACCTTCCTTGCACATTGGTACGCCCAAGAATAATTTTGATCTGTTCAACCAACTGAGTACTTTGAAAGTCCTGCGCCGACAGATTGAGTGAGATATATAATTCTGAATTATGTGTATGCCACTGTTTTAGCTCAAAAAGTGCACGTTCAAGAGTTTGTAACATAATAAAGGTCGCCAGACCCGTTTGCGCAACACTGGCTATCACACCTTCGCCTTCACAGCCCATAATTTTTGGCCAGTCCACGGTGACTTCGAAGCCGTCGATGGTTTTGCTTGTACCATTAATTATCGGCTGATACAGATTAGAAAACTCACCGTTGTCTAATGCTTGGCGCAGGTCTTTCTCTAGCACGAATGTGCGCTGTACATGTTGATTCATTTCCTGTTTAAAAAAGTACACACCTGCGCCATTTTGTTGTAGCGCGTGGCTGAGCGCCAACTTGGCGTGTTGACACAAGGCAAATGCTTCATTGCCATCTTCAGGTCCACAAGCCACCCCAATACATACATCCAGCGACAGCTCATATCCCGAGATATTAATTGGCTTTTCAAAGCGCTGAATTAGATCACTTATACATCGTGTCGCTTCGGAAATTTCTCTGACTTGCTCTAGCAGGACATAAAACTCCTGACTTGCTTCAACACCTATGCTGTCTTGCTCTCTAAAGCATTGGCGTAACATGCTTACTAAATGACGCATAACATTGGCATATTGCTCTGCAGGAAGTGATTCCTGATAACGCTTGAGACGTCTAAAACGCAAGGCAAGTATGACGACGGGGCTTTGTTGTTGCATCTGTGACAAAGCATGTTGCACTCTATCAATAAACAACACTTTATTTGGCAGCTGTGTGACCACATCATAGTTTGCCAACTGATACAGCTCTTGCTCTGTGCGCTTTTGTGACGAAATATCGGTCATCACAACAACATAGTTTGCAAGTTCACCATGAGCATCAGCTACAGCGCTTACCTTAATCAGCACATAACATACCTCACCACCTGGCTGGGTCAGCTGCTCTTCAGAACTGTAGTGTTCGCCTGGTTTAAGCTGAATCATCGCACGTAAATAACGCATCCTCACCTGTCTGCTCAAACCTAGACTTAGTTTGGTGCTTGAGTCAGGCTCTGCTTCAATATCGAACGCCTGTTGTAGCGCGGTATTACACGCTTGAATTCGTAAATTTCTATCAAGAATGAATACCCAATCTCGTGTTTGTTCAAACGCGGCACCAAACAAGCGCGCCCGCTCTTCAAAAATTCGCTCTCTTGTTAAATTGGTATAGGTGCCCGTCACACGCTCTGGTACACCATCTTGCCAAGCCATCACCTTGCCGTAATCTTTGTACCACCGCCAGTGGCCTTGTTTATGTGCTAAGCGATAGGTGCAATTGAAAGTCCCTTTGTTGGTTGAAACAAATTCCAGCCATTCAATTCGAAACAGCGCTCTATCATTAGGGTGCACAATATTAAGGTACTCATCTAATGTTACGTTATCGTGTGGGTATTCAAGCTCCGTGGTCAACCTTGGTTGGTAAATTAAGTGGTTATCAAGTTGCCAATCCCACACACCGGAACCACTACTTTCCAACGCCAATTTAAGTCTCGCCTCACTGTTTTGAGTTTCTTTGTGAGCCGCGATGATCATCTGCTCGACTTTGTTCTTGCGATACATCCATAAACTAAAGGAACACAGAGCAAATAAAATGTAGGCAGCCAAAGCATATGGCGAGCGCCACATAGGATAACGCACTTTAATATTGAGCTTTGCAGGCTCAGTGTAGTCCCCCGTGTAAGGGTCTTTAGCCCATACTTTCAGCTGGTAGTTGCCAGGGTTGAGCTTAGGAAATACAACACGATTATTGCTACGCGTCAGGGTCTTTTGACCACCTGATATCTGATATTCGTATACCACTCTATCTTGATAATTAAATACCATCGCAGAGAACGCAACTTCCAAACCTATGTCATCATGATTGAGCACCAATTCATCAATCGCTTTGAGACCATTTTGCTGTAACTTTCTCGACATCAGTTCCACTGAAGTGATATTCACCCGAGACAATAACGGCTTTTTTGGCCGCACAACAGCAGGGTCAAACCAAGTAAACCCTTTTAAAGAGCCGTAGACGATTCTGCCATCTTTGAGTTGCTCTGACGCATTCCAGTTAAACTCATTGGTATATAGCCCATCATCAGTTGCAAATTGTTGCATATGAAGGTTGTCAGGGTCCAAACGCCATATGCCTTTGTGCGACGACATCCAAATAACACCCACGCTATCTTGGCGCATTTCATACATGGGGGTATCAAGCTTTAGCTTTCTTAAATCTATGGTGTGTGCAACTTCGTAGTCGTCGAGCGTCAACCCAATTAACCCCATATTGGACATAGCCAGCCACAAAATATTGTTTTTATCTATGGTGTAGGTAAGTAAGTTGTCTGGTGAGTGCTCATTGGCATTCGGTGTT
Organism: Pseudoalteromonas sp. MMG022; assembly: GCF_021654245.1. Lineage (NCBI taxonomy): Bacteria > Pseudomonadati > Pseudomonadota > Gammaproteobacteria > Alteromonadales > Pseudoalteromonadaceae > Pseudoalteromonas > Pseudoalteromonas sp. MMG022. The sequence goes on from NZ_JAKFZQ010000017.1 coordinate 45,713, forward strand.
GCGTAGATTTTTGATAATGCCTGAGTTTGTGGAACATATCGATACAATACACCGCCATAGAAAAATAACGGCTGATCCGGTTTATCCGACAATGGCATTCGAAATCCAAATGATAAGAACGGGTCTTTATCTTGCAAATCGCCATGGAGTTTTTTAATCTCTTTTTGCTCAATGCTGTAATGGAAAAACCCTCTCTCAGGGTGGACCAAATACATATTACCATCGGGCAGTAAAGTCACACCAAAAACATAGTCTTCCATTATGCTTTGATGTTCGTTGTTCATCACTTCTGGACGACGGATTTCTTGACTTGTCGGATTGAAGATAAACAAGCCCCGATGTGTGATAAGCCAAAACTCATCTTGATACAAATGAATTTGTAGCACAGAAAATTCAGGCATGACAGCTTCACCAAGGTAACCTTTAAGATAATTTTTGGTTTTACCTGTTTGTGGATCATATTCCGTCAAACCGTCATGTGTAGCAGCCCAGATGTTTCCGTTATACGCCTGTAGATCCCACACGTTGCTATGTGAAAACCCTTCGCCTTGAACGGTTAATGCATTGATATTGACAAATGCTTCGTTCTTTTTCGGCAAATACATTGCCCCGTCCATTTTGGTAGCGACCCATAGTGAACCTAGTTGGTCCTCAACAAAATCAATAATACTGGTATCAGTCAGGCTATAAGCACTTTGTGCAATGCGCTGATCACGACTTAGCTTTTTCGTATCCTTATCAAAAAACATTAACCCTTTGTCGGTGCCAAGCGTAATGGTGTCTGGCTTAACTGATATTTTCCAGATATTAAAGTCATTGAGCAGGGTTTCATATTGCCAACGGTTATCTTGATACTCGAACATATCGTCCAGCTGGCTGATATCCACCTGATATAGACCTTGTACAGCGCCTACTAACAAGGTTTCAGAATCAAGTAGAGCCAACGACTTAGTATAAGTTTGAAACTCGTGCTGCGGCGAGGCTATATGCTCAATTGCCAGTAATTTTTGCTTGCTAATATGATATGCAAATGCCCCTTTTGAACTGGCGATAAACAGGTAATCTCCGACAGACATTAAGTCACGAACAAAGCCACTTTCTTTGTCTATAGGCAGTTGAATTTGTACTGTGATCTCACCACTTTTTACATTCAACACCGATACGTTATCGCCACGAGCTAACCAAAGCTCATGTTTGCTTTTTGACAACATATCATTGACCCCAAACTGCACAAACTCTTGTTCATTTCTAGGGCCATTCATATATTTACGAAATGCATCTTTTTCTGGGTCGTAGGAGTAAAGTCCTGAGGCTCTGGACGTGATCCAGATGATACCTTGCGGGTCTTGATAGATTCTATCTATGATGGCTTCGTCTAAAACCCCTGCGGGCCCCTTAACCTTAAGCACCTGATAACCATCATAGCGATTTAATCCCCCTTCCGTTGACAACCACAAAAAACCTTTATTATCAAACATCAATGTATTGACATAGCTTTGTGACAAGCCCTCAGCCGGTGATAAACGTTTCACTTGCGACGCTTGAGCTAAATTGGTAAAACAAAGCAAAACGACAGAGAAAATTACAATTAGGGGCTGAAAGAAGTTTGGCATAGGAGCGATAAGATTACATTATTTGGACAAACACATTGCCACAATATCACGCTTTTGCGCAACATAACTGTTAAAATACGGTTGCAATTTCAAGGGTAAAGTACAGTTTGAAAACCCTAACCGCTGGTAAAAATCACATAAATGACGGTAAGCAAAGGTGTAGAGTGTATTGGTTTGATACGCAATCACTTGCGTGAGTAAGGCGCGAGCCACTCCTTGATTGCGAACGTCTTCGGCAACAAGCACCGAGGACAAAAACAGCTCCCCCTCTTTATCTTGTACACGACATGCCGCTATGATGTCGGGCGCTTTAACAACCCAATTCTGATCGTGCTTGGTTGCTCTACCACGCCCCTTATGCTGTTGATAAAACTTGTTAATCAAAGGTGTAGCAACTGGCTCAAGTAAAGTAATGTGCATATTAACCAGCAAGCATAATACTCAAGTAATATTCAAAGCGTTGTTTGAGTGTGGCTTGCTCCGACATAGGACGGCTATTGATTGCTTCATATACCGCTTCACGGGTGTTTTTACCACGCTTGATTTGGTAGGCCCAAAACGAGGCTTCATAGTCCAGCTGGATTTGATATTTTTCTTGTCTAGGCAAATTGCAAAGGTTGTAGCTCATAACTATCACAATCAAAGTTTAAATTTAGGTGGAGTATATCATAGGTTTTCCCCGCTCATCTGCTTTGGGAAGCGATTAAAAATCTAAAGATTGTTGGTCATCTTGTGGCGGTTTTTGTGCATCCTGATGCTTTTTATTAGCAAGGTAGCGTTTGTAGCGTTGCTGGCACAGAGCAATCACCTTTCTTTTTTGCGCATCACTGAAATTATTCCAAGCAAACCGCTCCTCTCTACTGCGATAGCAACCTTTGCAGTAACCTCGGTTATTGACCTGACAGATCCCCTTACATGGGCTTGGGATCTCAAAAATTTCAATCTGTTCCATAATGTCCACATCTCTTAGCTACTTTAAGTATAACGCGATTTGATGGACAAATAACAAACAAAAAAACCACCGCATAAGCGAGTGGCTTTTATTTATTTCCTTTACGCGAGCTATTTGGTTAAGGCACAAGCTTACGCTTAAGTGGCTCCGCATACATTGCCAGCACTTGGGTTTTTAGCTCTTCAGGTACTGATTCGAGGCGTTGCAAAAAGTCTTGCTGCTCTTTTGAGCTTACCTTTGTGTCTTCGCCTGCCGCAATATAATTGCTCGGATGAAGATAATAGTGCCCCAAAATTTGTTGATCAATACTGTGAGCTAGCTCATCGGGTGTTTCACAACCCGAGACGATAGGCTCACCAAAGGCAATATGAACATGGCCCTTATCCGAACGAATCCCCTCTAAAATACTTGCGATATCTTCACCTTGGGCTTTAACGTAAGCGCCAAACTCACGTTTGTGTACTAACTCTTTGGCTTTTGCAACAGCACAAGGCTCATACTGATAGGAGATAGACACCGGCACAATTTTTAAGGTGCGAACGTACTCATCAAACGGCAGCTTTAGCTTGCGCCCTTGCAACTGCAACATTTTAAGCAAGGCAGGATCGGTCTGATCAATACCATCTTTTGCTCGCCCTTCTTTTTGCGCAATCCAAATTGAGTGGCCTGACTGTAGAGAATCATAAATATAATTTGAAAGCTGACTAAGCGCCTTAAGCATCTCTTTTGGTGCTTTGGCCGAGCGCTTCACAATAAAGCTCTTATTTAATCGCATTAACTCGGTGATATACGGTACTTGCAACAGGTTATCACCAATAGCAATTCGCACCGTATTCATGTTGTGTTGATGCAATCCCCAGTTCATTAATGCGGGGTCTAACACGATGTCTCTGTGATTAGAAATAAACAGGTAGGCCGCGTTTCTATCTAGCTTGTCTAGACCTGAGTAAGTTACCTTCGAGGTTGTATTTTTTATTAATATCTCTAGGTAATAAGCCACTTCCTGCTGCACCTGCTCAACGCTGGTAAACTTACCCCACTTGCCGCGTAAGCGCGCGCGAACGAGTGGACGAGACAGGGTAGACCAATGACTTAACCAGCTAGGTAAATTGTACTTTGCAATGACATCAATAAAGTCATTATCCGCCAATAAACGCGCTAATGCAGCTGGTACTTCATCGTCGTTATAAGGTCTTATTTGTGCGTACGTATCCACTAAAAACTACTCATTTATTCAAGGATTAATCCGAAAAACGCAGTATTTTATCGTGCTTAACTGCAGGAAGCTAAGATTATCAAGTCTGACCACCTTTGCAAATAGCTAAGCAATTATTTTCCAGCGACCTTTTGCCACACATCCAGGCACACTAGACGTAGCATCAATGCGAGTAAAACGAGGCCAGTCAACAATGTAAACCACTGAGGCAATATTTCATGTTGCATTTGTACCATCGGTTCAACAGCAAACCCATAGCTTGCAACGAGGAAGTCAGTTAAAAAACCAAATATAATTGCCACGCCAATCACGCCACCTAAATAAGCAATCACCGCTCGTTTTCCTAACTCTTTCCCTACTACCCCTAAAGTTGCGATATTTGTGGCAGGCCCTGCCAGCATAAAGACCAAAACAGCCCCTGGAGAAACCCCTGCCATGAGTAAACCGGCAGCAATAGGCGTTGAAGCCGTTGCACAAATATACATAGGAATACTAATTAAGATCACCACCATCATGGCAATAATGCCACCGCCCCACTGACTCAAAAACGATTCTGGTACAAAGGTTTGCACCACAGCAGCAAAAAACAATCCGATCATCAGCCACACCATAGTGTCTGACAACAACTTGTTGCTGCTAAATTTAATCGCTCGCCACATTTTACCTAAAAAGGATTCTTGTGGTGTATCTTGCGTGTCACAACAGCTTTGTTTTGCAACAGTGGCTTTGGTATCACAGCAAGTGGCTGATTGAGAGGCTTGATGCTGCGTTGCGCAACAACTCGTTTGCGTACTTGCCTGCTCCTGTTCTGTGTTACAGCAACTTGACGCAGCAACCGCAGGTTCACTGTCACAACAGCCCTGTGTTGTAGGTTTATGTGTCGTCGGTGATTGCGATTTAGTATCCCCGCCAACCAACACACCCGCCACTATTGCACTACATACGGCAGCGATAGGTCGGATAATTGCCATAAAAGGCCCAAGTAAAACATACGATACAGAAATAGAATCCACACCGGTTTCAGGGGTCGAAACCAAAAATGCAGTTGTCGCACTTTTTGAGCCTCCCGCTCTGCGCAGTCCAATCGCAGCAGGGATAACACCACATGAACACAATGGCATGGGCGCACCAATTAAAGCCGCTTTGACTGTGGTCCATACACCTTCTTCGCCCAAGTGCCTTTGCAAAAAGTCTTTCGCGATAAATACATTGATCACGCCAGCTAGAAACAAGCCCAGTATTAGCCACGGAGCAGACAGCAAAAATAATTGCCAAAAATTAGTTACAAGTTCCATCAACATCCTCCAACGCGGTTAAAATTGAGCAAAAATCTGCACTTTCTTGTCCACCACAACACCTTTTAGCCAACTTAGATAAAGACTGCTCGAAGCGCTGTAATTCTGCTATTCGAGTACGCACCAGCTCTAACTTCTGTAATGTAATCGCTTTTACTTCTTCACAACTATGTTGATTCTTATCGACTTTAATTTGCAGCAGCTCGAACGTCTCTTTTAAACTAAATCCCACCTCTTTGGCACGCAAAATAAATTGCATCTGCTTGAGCTGAGCCTCATTGTAAAGGCGATACCCAGAGTCACTACGCTCGCTTGGCGACAGTAATCCATGTTGCTCATAATAACGCAGCGTATCTGTAGATACACCTAACAATCTTGCCATTTCACCAATTTTCATTTGTGCCTCCCTATTTGTGTTACAGTATAAACCTTAGAGTAAACACCAAGGTCAAGCCTTTTTGAGAAAAGTTATGAACATAGTTATCCTTGATGCACAAACCCTCGCAAATACACCGTTAGAGCCGTTAGAGCGTTGCGGTGATCTAAAAATTTATGACAACACAGAAAAACAGGACATAGTCGCACGCTGTCTTGATGCTGATGTGGTAATTAGCAATAAAGTAGTATTGGATGCCGATGCTTTATCTCAGCTACCCAAACTCAAGCTCATTTGTGTTGCTGCCACAGGCACTAACAACATCAGTCTTGATGCCGCCAAGGCGCTAAACATTGCAGTGACAAATGTTGCTGGATATTCGACGCCCAGTGTCGTTCAACATACATTTACGCTGCTGGGCAACTTGATGGGTAACGTTCATCAATATATCCAAGATTGTCATCACGGGCTGTGGCAAAAAAGTGATATGTTTTGCCGGCTGGACCACCCAATCAGTGAAATTGCAGGTAAAAAATTTACTATTATTGGGTACGGCGCATTGGGCCAGGCGGTAGCAAAAGTTGCCGAAGCCTTTGGGGCACAGGTGATTATCGCCGAACAACGTGACAGCCCAACCATCAGAGCAGGACGCGTGCCGTTTGAGCAAGCAATACAGCAGGCTGATATCATCTCAATACACTGCCCCTTAACGAATCAAACCCGCAACTTATTTGATGAGCGAGAATTTGCCACACTCAAACCAAGCTGTGTATTAATCAACACTGCGCGAGGCGGCATAGTTAACGAAGCAGCACTGGTTAAGGCACTTAGTCACAATCAGCTCGCAGGTGCGGCCGTTGATGTCCTGTCTCAAGAACCTGCACAAAGCGACAACCCACTGCTGATGTACCATGCGCGTAATTTAATTCTCACTCCACATATTGCATGGGCCAGCAAAGAGTCTATCGCACGACTTGTGCAAAATATTGCTGATAATATTCAAAGTTTTAACTGTGGTGAGCAACTCAATAGAGTAATCTAATTAACCAAATTATGATGAATTAAACCAAAATGATTAGCCTTTTTGACACAGAACTTCTCAGGCCAATCCATAACACCCTAATATATAACAACTTTTAAAGTTGGCAATTAAATTGCTTAGATGCAGGTACGTCTTTTTAAGGATCAAATAAAAAATGAAAAAATTACTTTTAATCTCTGCACTGGCCACTCCCCTACTAACAGGCTGTATTGTAGCCGTATCTGATGGTGAAGTTGACCATAATTGGGCTGGGCACAGCAACTGGCAAAAAACACAAAAAAATAACCGTGAAAAAATCTCAGAGCTAAGTATTGGTGCCGACTACCAACATGTTTTAAATACCTTCAATACGCCTGACTTCACTGAATTAGTCAAAAAGGGCGATAGCGTGTATCAGGTGCTTTATTTTGCCACTAACAGTAGACATTCCGACGGAAAAGTGACCAAAGATGAGTGTACTCCTTTGGTATTCAAAGATGCCAAGTTGATTGGTTTTGGTAGCGCGGCGATGTCAGAAATACTGTAAACCACGTTATGAGGTGAGCATGACTCACCTCATAAGCAACACCATACGCTCTTGATTGACGTGAGCTTGCATCAAAGCGTTATCAGCGTATTGCAAACATTTCGCCACCCCAAATGAAAACTCCTTCTCTACTAACACCATACCTGTGCTAATACTTACATGCGCGCAGATGGGGGAAGACTTATGAGGTAGTAGTAACTTATCTATTGCGTCATGCATCAGATGAGATAACGCTTCAACCTGCTCAATCGAGCATCCAGCCAATACAACTGCAAACCGCACCCCATCGAAGCGAGCAATAAACCCTTGCTGAGCATCTACTGTTGCTTTCAAAGAGCGGGCAACTTTGATCAAACATTCATCCCCAGCACCGTAGCCATACACATCGTTGTAAGCCTTAAAGTAGTCTATATCGACTAATACAATTCCTAGCGTCTTACCCAACGAATGGCAAGCCTGCCATTGTTGCGCTAGGTGCTCATCAAACAAACGACGATTTGGCAGCTCCGTCAGCCCATCTATTGATGCCAATTCCTCCAATAAATCGCTTTTTTGCTTTAACACTAAGTGTATTCTTACTCTGGCTCTGACAATTAAAGGACTAAAAGGCTTAGTAATATAATCCACGGCTCCCATCTGTAAGCCTTTTGCTTCATCACTATAACTATTACTTGAAGATACAATAATGACGGGGATTTTATAGGTATCCGTATGGTCTTTTAGCCTTTGAATAAATGGCACCCCTTGGGCATCGACCAAGGTAATATCTGTAATGATTAAATCGACTTTATGGGACGCAATAAAGTTAATTGCATCCTCGCAATTATCCTGCAAAGCGACGAGACAGTCTTCGCTGAGGGTATTTTCAAGTACAACTCGGTTTAGCGGGTCACTGTCAACAACCAGTACTTGTGCGTTGCTATGCATTTACTCCCCTTTATATCTCATTAATATAAACTGCCGTACCTGTTGTAAATGCACTTTTAAGGCGTCTTTAAAATCAAGGTGTTGTAATGTACCGGCTTCTTTAATATGCAACTCAAGGGATTTCGCAGCCATAGATAAATTGGTAAAGCCAATCCCACCAGCGGCACCTTTGATATTATGCGCCAGCATCTGAAGCTGGTTATCATCATTGAGTGTATCAATCCTTTGTAAATATTCTGTACACATAGCCGCAAATTTTTCAAGCATTTTGTTCAATAATTCCGCATTCCCCATCATCTGCCGTAGCCCCATTTCTTGATCAAAGAATACGCCCTCACAGTTGAGATGTATTTGTAAGGTTTCAAGCAATTTCGCCTGAGACAAGGGCTTTGTCAGATAGTCATTCATGCCTACAGACAGAGCATGATCTTTTTCTCCCAGCGATGAATTAGCCGTTAATGCAATGATTGGTTTGCCAAAATTACGTAGTTTAGTTCGTATCTCCTGTGTCGCTTGATATCCGTCAATTTCGGGCATGTGAATATCCATTAAAATCAGGTCCGGTTGCAAAAGTGTAACTGCCTCCAGTAGACTCTCAGCTGAGGCCTGTATTGCTACATTCACACTTAGCGTTTGCAGCATGTTGGCTGTAATACTGAGGTTGAGATGATTATCATCCACCACTAAACATAGGCTACCAGAGACCTTTTTATTGGGTAGCTGTAGATGCTTAGTCTCACTCCCGTGGGTGAATAAAAAGCAATATGCACTTTGCAGAAATATTGCTTCGCTCAGCGATGTTACTTGTGGACAAGGCTGTAACGGTGCTACAGCTACCGACTCTGGAATGACGATATGTTTTAGCGACTTCAAAGCCGTATGTTTTGAATTAAGAATAGTGAGTGCGTCGTCACTTGCACTGATAATCAGGCAATCGAAATGTTGTTCTTCCAGTTTGGCAAACACCTCTTGCATTTCATGCACAACATCTATGTAAGGTTTATTCATATACTCAGTTACGCGGCGACTGCTACAAAGCCATAGGGTATGCATTACTCGTTGAGGTACTTCATTACGTACTTTATCTAAGGTTAACGTAAAATAGAATTCACTACCTTGCTCAGGCTCACTAATTAACGCAATCTCTCCCCCAAGCTTCGACACTTCATGTTTTACAATTGCGAGACCTAATCCAATTCCCTCATGACGCCTAGCTGGTGACTCATCCCCCTGTGTAAACGCATCAAATAGTCGCTGTTGATCTTCTTGCTTGATGCCTACACCAGTGTCTTGAACACTAAAACGAATACTTTGCTCAGAGTTGGTGTCGCTCACTATCTTTAAGGACAATGTGATGGTGCCTGTGGGAGTATATTTGACGGCATTGTTCAACAAGTTAAGGAGCACTTGCTTTATCTTGTTTTCGTCATTTTTCAGAGTTGGCCATATGCGTTCATCGACCTTAAGATCTAGCTGTAACTGTTTTTGCTCACTTAGCGGCAAAATTAAATCCTGACAATCTTTGATTAAGGTGGCGATGCAAAACGGTGCAAAAGATAGTTCCTGATGCTGCCCTTCCACTTTAGCAAAAGATAAAATACTGTTAAGCATACTAAGTAACTGCTCTGAGGCGTGCTGAACCTGACCGAGCAAATTACTTTGTCGCTCGCTGACTCCTTGTTTTTTGACGATATCAATAACGCCTTGAATAACATTCAAAGGAGTTCTGATCTCATGGCTGATATTGGCAATAAATCGGCTTTTCGCCAATGTTGCCCGTTCAGCGTCTAATCTTGCCTGCGTTAAACTGGTGATATCTTGTAAATGCAAAACAAAATACTTTGGCTCTTTGTTTTTATCCCAGACCAAAGAAGCACTAAGTTGTAACCAGTAAAGTGGCTCCCCTTGCGACAGGCTCAACTCAAGAACATGTTTATTGTCTTGCAATAACATGCTAAGAATGTGAGAAATCGCTAGGTAGTTATCAGAATTAAACAACGAAGACAGGTGAACGTTTGGCTCGGGGTCTTCACTACTAAGGTAACGTTTTGCTGCTTTGTTTATCACCAGTACGCTTTTATCCAGCGACACCAAAATCACGCCATTGGGGGCATATTCCATCGCTGATTTAAAATTCTCTTCCGATGTTTGTAGTGCTTTCATAGCTTGTTGTTGCTCAGTGACATCTCTGGCTACTCCCAAACTACCTAGCAACCCTCGATGTATATCCAACAGCGGACTCACCGTCAGCATATAACTTTGGTGATCCAGCACTATCGTTTGTGTGATAGAGCGCCTCTCGTCACGCATTTGCTGCTCAAGTGTCAGCAATTGTGGGTATTCATTCGTCACATCAGCAAGTTCTCGCCCAACCAGTTGTGACTTTTCTATTCCCAAAAACTGCTCAAAGGCTCGATTACAGCCAATGAAAGAGCCATCGATATTATTGAAGTAAATCAGATCAGGGACACTGTCTAAAACCGTATTTAACAGTGCCGCTTGTCGCTCCTTGGCTTCCAGTGATCGTGATAGAGCGCGCTGTTGTAATTTCACCTGCTCATCAAGCATTTCGTTGTGCTCTTGCAGCTGCTCTAACAAGCTTTGTTTTTGCATCACTACTTGCTTGACCTTTGCAAACCACGGCTGCCAATCAACAGGCACTACGTAATCAAAGGTGTTCTGAGGCGCATGGTCTTGATGCGTCAAATAGCTCACAAAGTAGCTCACTGGGCGGATAAAAATCCGATTACTTAGCCAACTAAGTAATATGTAAGTCGCAATCACAAAAAGCGATAAAAAGCCAAACTCCAGCAACACTTCGAATAACACCGGTTTGAGAAACTGGGCCTCATCTTGCTCATAGACTAAATCAATTGGTGACTGAGAGCGTAAAGTGTATAACTGCACACCACCTTGCCAAGGTTCAAATTGATTGACTTGATGCTTGGGTTTCAACTGGATCAGTTCATCACTGAGCAAGTTGCGCTTGTCTTTATTGATCAAGCTAATTTGTACATGGGCTGAGGTAATATCTGTTAGCCAAGTCGCAACATCTTCACTGTCGTACACAAGCACCACATATTCGCCACGCGCACTGCCACTTTGCTTGGCAATACTAAAATAATGCCTGCCCTTGATAGTAACGCGCCCACTGGTACTAAAGTTATATAAAGAAAAATCTGGGGCCAACGCCCCATCGAGCATGGCACTTAACAAATGGCTGGTACTAGTATCTTTTCTGCGTACAAATGCAAATTGCCCTTCTTTGACATAACCTATCGCATCAAGCGGCGGCACCAATGCCAGTGCCGTGTTAAACGCCGGCCCTAACGCCAAAATCTGTTGCCAGTTTTGCGGTACTGTAACCGGCTGCTTGCCATTTTTGCGAGCGACTATCTCCCCTGCGTCATTGTCTAGTTTATGGTAATAGTTGTCACTCTTTTGGATAGCACGCAGAATTGTCTGATCATATTCATAGGCTAGGGGCTGATCTAGGCTAATAAAGATATTGTCTATCACATTGCTCGCTTCAGCGACTTTTTGTACCACCTGAGTATCTATGGCATCAAAGTAAGCTCTGTGCTCATTAAATGCTCGGTTAAGTTTGATGTGATATAAATGTAAGCATAAGAAGCTGGCCACAATAATGGAGATCAGTAGGCCAGTGAGCGCTGCCCTGCGATATTTTTTCAGTGGAATAAATTCTTGGTTATCGTCCATTGAACCGAGCGAGTAAATTATTATTAAGCTGGAACATTACCAGTAATGTGGTGTATGTCTATAAAAATAGGTCAATGCAGGTCACAAAATAGTCACCTGCATCGCATATCGTTTTATAAGTTTTCTTCTGCAAAAGAGGCTAAACGACTACGCACAACGCCGTTCAAATTCACCGTTGCACTGCCCTCAAAGTGCTTAAAGCGCTCCACTAAGTAGGTTAAACCAGATGTGACAGGGGTAAGATAGTTACTGTCGATTTGTGCTAAATTACCAGAGCAAATCAACTTAGTCCCCTCCCCACATCGGGTAATAATGGTTTTCAATTGCGAGGCCGTTAAGTTTTGACTCTCATCCAAGATAACCACTGCATTTTGAATACTGCGGCCACGCATGAAGTTCACCGACTTAAACTGAATGTTCGCCTTCTCCATGATGTAATTTCTGCTCGAAATTGGGCTTTCATCATTTTTGTGTAGCACTTCTAACGTATCAGTGATTGCGGCTAACCAAGGTGCCATTTTCTCTTCTTCCGTTCCCGGTAAAAAACCTATACTTTCGGCAATTTCGGGGGTATTACGCGTCACAATGACTTTGTCGTAAATACCTTTTTCGATAATCATTTCCAGTGCGCTGGCAAGTGCTAATAGCGTTTTACCACACCCAGCTGGCCCCGTTAGGATCACAAGCTCAATATCTGGGTCAAGCAACGCATCCAGCGCCATGCCTTGATAAATATTTTTTGGTTTTACCCCCCAAGCCATTTGATGCATGAGACGTTCACGACTTAGATCTTTTAACGTAATATGCTCGTCGTCAAAACTATCCACTCGAGCTGCAAAGTGTTCTCCATCATCAATTAAATACTCGTTACAAAATACATCAGGCAGTAAAGTTTTAGGCACGTGATGTAGGGTATAGCGCCCCTGTTGCTCTGATGTGCAATCGCCCACATTTTGCCAAAAGTCGCCTGAAATTTTTTTAAACCCAGTGCTAAGTAATTTAATGTCGTCGATTAACTGGTCGGTACGATAATCTTCAACAAACTTTAAACCCGCCCCTTTAGCCTTTAAGCGCATATTGATGTCTTTGGTCACCAAGACTACTTTTTTTTCACTGTATTGCTTTTGCAGGCGAACGGCACAATTAATAATGCGGTGATCATTTTCATTACCGGGCAAGCCAGAAATGCTGTCTGGAAACAAATGATCGTTCACAATTATTAGCTTACCACGTGCAAGTGGCCCATATTCTTTATCAGATTGGATACTGGGTAAACGGACTCCTTCTAGCATTTGTTCTGGGGAGGCGTCTCTTAGGACATCGTCTAGGCTACGAATAGCCACTCTAGCGTCACGACTTACATCGCGCTTTCTATCTTTAATATGATCTAGCTCTTCAAGTACGGTCATCGGGATGACTACGTCATGTTCTTGAAAGGAAAGATAAGCGAGGGGTTCATGGAGTAGTACGTTGGTGTCAAGCACGTACACTTTTCTGTCGAGGTCTTGATCTTTTCCCATAGCGCATTCCTGTCGTTTGCAATGATATATGCTATACCCTTTAAATTCGTTGGTGGTTATACCAATAAACATAAGGCTATAAACCAAGTTTAGTCTATTTGTCATAAAAGTCCGTTTCATGACAATCAAGCGCTCAATTTTTAAGCAGTACTGGGTACTCTGTTTCCGCGCTTTTTAGGTTTTTGAATATGCACATTCGGCAACAATAAACAAGATTGAACAACAGCAAGCGAACGGGTAACATAGCCGCCTTTTTTCTGCTTAAGACGAGACAAACATGAATTTTTCCTTAGGTCAGCGCTGGATCAGTGACACAGAATCAGATTTAGGATTAGGCACTATAGTGGCTTTGGAAGGCCGCCAAGTAACGATATTGTTCCCAGCCAGTGGAGAAAACCGCGTTTATGCCATGCAAGAAGCACCCGTCACCCGCGTTATTTTTAATCCCGGAGATGTTATTCGTCATGTTGATGAGTGGGAATTACAAGTAGAAAAAGTTGAGCTTGAGGGCGAGCTATTGTGTTATCACGGTATCCGTCTCGATACAGAAGAAAAAACCATCCTAAAAGAAACCTTTCTTGATCATTTTATCAAGTTTAACAAACCACAAGACAGGTTGTTTGCAGGTCAAGTGGACCGCTTTGACCGATACACATTGCGCTACCAAACTTGGCAACATCAGTTTAACCGCCAGCAATCACACCTTAAAGGTGTAGTGGGTCAACGCGCAAGCCTTATTCCTCACCAGCTTTACATTGCGGATGAAGTTGGTAAACGCTTTGCGCCACGTGTATTACTGTCTGACGAAGTGGGTTTAGGTAAAACGATTGAAGCGGGTATGATTCTACATCAGCAAATTTTGACCGGTCGCGCTAACCGAGTGCTCATCGTAGTACCTGAGAATCTGCAGCACCAGTGGTTGGTAGAAATGCTTCGTCGTTTCAACCTGCGCTTTTCTATTTTTGACGAGGAACGCTGTGATGAAGCGTTCGCTGACTCCCCCAATGTGTTTGAAACCGAGCAGTTAGTATTAGTCAGCCTTGAATTTATCACCAAAAAACGCCGCTGGTTTGAACAAGCAACGCTTGCTGACTGGGATTTACTGGTTATTGACGAAGCCCATCACCTAACCGTGACAAAAGAAAAGCCCAGTACCGAATATCAGCGCATCGCTGAATTAAGTCAGGATATTCCAGGCTTGATCCTGTTAACAGCAACACCGGACCAACTTGGGCATTACAGCCACTTTGCCCGTCTACAACTACTCGACCCAGATAGATTCTACGACTACGACGCGTTTGTAGCAGAAGAAAGCCAATACAAAGAAGTGGCTGATGCCGCTAACCAACTATTACAAGACGGCGCACTGGACGACAAGGGCCAACAGACCATCATTGAACTGCTTAAAGAAACTGACATTTCAGACATATTGGGTAACGCACAAGCGGGTGATGAAGCGGCTAAACAAGAGATCCTCTCTATGCTTTTAGACCGCCATGGCACAGGCCGAATTTTATTCCGTAATAGCCGTAGTGGGATTGACGGCTATCCGAGCCGTAAGCTACACAGTTACCCCGTTGCTCTACCTAAACAATATAAAACAGCCATGTCGGTACTTGGCACCATGGGCGGCATACAAAGTGCTGAAAAGTCAGCGTTGCGAGCATTATTCCCCGAAAAGATCTTTCAAGAGTTTGAAGGTGCTGGCAGCGGTTGGGCGGCATTTGACCCACGCGTAGACTGGCTCATCGATACGCTTAAATCACTGAAACATGAAAAGGTGTTGTTGATCTGTGCTGAAGCGCAAACCGCTATCAGTCTGGAACAAGTGTTGCGCGAACGCGAAGCAATCAAAGCCGCAGTGTTCCATGAGGGCATGTCAATCGTTGAACGTGACCGTGCAGCGGCATTTTTTGCGGATGAATACGACAGTGCACAAGTGTTATTGTGTTCAGAAATAGGCTCAGAAGGGCGAAACTTTCAGTTCTCGCATCACCTAGTGCTATTTGATTTACCGCTAAACCCTGATTTACTTGAGCAACGCATCGGCCGCCTAGATAGAATTGGTCAAAAATATGATGTGAATATTCATGTACCTTACTTTGAAAACACCGCACAAGAAGTGCTATTGCGTTGGTATCAAGAAGGCTTAGATGCCTTTGAAACGACCAGTACTACGGGCCAGATGTTATACAAAGAGTTTTCTGAAGAATTGCTTGAGTTAATTGGCGAGCACAACTGTGACGAAGATGTACTAGACCCGCTACTAGAGCAAGCTGCGAAGAAAAACGCAGTATTGCGCAGTCAGATGGAGCAAGGCCGTGACCGACTTTTAGAGCTACATTCAAGCGGTCAAGGTAAAGCAGAACGTTTGGTACAAGATATTGAAGCGCTTGATGACGACGTTGTTCTACCTGCATACATGATCAATGCATTTGATATTTTTGGTGTGAACCAAGAAGATAAAGGTGAAAATACCATTATCCTTAAGCCGACGGAACACATGTTAAACCCATCGTTCCCTTGCTTGAGAGATGACGGAATAACCGTGACCTTTGACCGTGCGACCGCGCTATCACAAGAAGATGCGCACTTTATCAGTTGGGATCACCCAATGGTACAGGGCACCATGGATATGATCTGTGATGATGATTTTGGTAGTGCTTCTGTGGCCTTGTTGAAAAACAAAAAGCTCCCCGTGGGCACTTTCTTCGTGGAGTTAATCTTTATCGCCGAAGCTTCCGCGCCAAAAGCTCTACAGCTGGGTCGATTCTTACCGCCAACGCCGGTTCGTATCTTACTGGACAAAGCAGGCAACAATTTAGCGGCAAATGTTGCGTTTGACGCTTTCAACAATCAACTTTCTGCTGTAGGTCGTCAAACAGCGAGTAAACTAGCAAACGCGCTACAAAGCGCAATTCATCCGCTGATCACCAAAGCCAATACCATAGCAACACAGGAGTTGGATGTGATTCAGGCTCAAGCGCAACATAAAATGCAGGAAGTCATGGCCGATGAACAGGGCCGCCTAGTGGCGCTCAAAGCCGTCAACCCGAACATTCGTGATGAGGAAATTGCGGTATTTGATAAGCAACGTACCGAGCTGACTAGTCATATCACCAAAGCTCAACTTAAGCTTGATGCGATCCGCCTAATCGTGGTGACCCACGACTAAGAAAAATGTATAGGCCAAGTGCAACGCTTGGCCTTTGCTTTATGCTTTTATCACCAAAGCTGAGACCATATTTTGCGATTATCAAAAACCCCGTTAAAATGTCGCGCTCGTTTCATTTAAGGCCAGACCTGTGTTGTTAAACTATGCGCCACCGCGCGACCCCTATTTAGAAATTTTGTATCAAGATGATCACATGCTTGTGATCAACAAACCCAGCGGCTTGTTAACCGTGCCGGGTAAGGATCCAAAGCATGCAGACAGCGCAATCAGCAGAGTCAACACGGTATTTCCAAACGCGCGCATTGTGCACCGTTTAGATATGGCAACTTCGGGAGTGCTGTGTTTGGCAATGAGTAAAGCGGCACATCGCTTTTTAAGTATCCAATTTCAAGATAGATTGACGAATAAACACTATATTGCCCGCATCCATGGTAAGTTAGCGCAGCAAAGCGGCTCGGTGGACTTGCCACTCATTTGTGATTGGCCAAATCGCCCTAAACAGATGGTGTGTCACGATACGGGCAAGCCTTCGTTGACGCACTTTGAAGTACTCAATTATGAACAGCACGCCACCCGAGTGAAATTAACCCCCATCACTGGTCGCTCACATCAATTGCGCGTACATATGCTGTCACTTGGCCATGTGATATTGGGCGATAGACTTTATGCCAAAGACGAGGCGCTGGCTGCAGCACCTCGTTTGCAGTTACATGCCGAGATGCTACAGATTTGTCATCCTGATACGGGCCAAATGATGACCTTTAACGCCCCTGCGCCATTTTAGTGCTGATTAAACAACCCTAATGCACTTGCCGTCATTGCTCTGACGCCCGTTTTTATAGTCAGCGGATAGTCTGGAGCGAATTGACTTGAGTGCAATGAAGGTAGCGTATCGCCATTTTTCTGTGCTTTTTGATAAAGCTCAGGTTCTACTCCACCCAGCCAGAAAATAGTGATTGGGATGTTTTCGTCGGTTAAGCCATATAGGCCAAAGTCTTCTCCCGCCATTACCGGCTCAGACTTCATGACATTATCCGCACCAAGCTCTTGTTTAATTGCATCCGTTACTTTGGCCGCTAAGTCAGGGTCATTGTATGTAGAGGGAATGGTTTCGTCTGTATTGACGTACACTCTCGGTGCCATGTCCTCTGGCAGCCCTGCACTCAAAGCAATCCCCTTGGTCATACGCTCTATGGTAGCGATTTGCTGCTCTCTTACTTTAGGGTCGTAGGAGCGCAGCGTCAGTTGCAGTTTCACCTCATTCGAGATGATGTTGTGTTTTGAGCCCCCATGAATTGACCCCACAGTGATAACCGAAGGTTGTAGCGGTGATATCTCGCGACTGGTAATCGTTTGCAAGGCCAGTACAATGCGCGAGGCCAAGACCACTGGATCTACCGTAGTGTGCGGATAAGCACCGTGACCACCTTTACCTTTAACGGTAATATCAACCGAATCCACATTCGCTAAGGCATAACCCGGCGCGATGGCCACTTTGCCAGCGGGTACTGAGGCACTAACGTGTAGCCCTAACACATGATCAGGTTTGGCAAACTGGCTAAACAGCCCCTCTTTGATCATAGCTTTAGCACCAGCCCCCACCTCTTCAGCGGGCTGTGCCACCATCATTAAAGTACCTTGCCAATTGGCACGCAACGCCACAAGTTGTTTGGCAGCACCTATAAAACTGGTCATATGAATGTCATGCCCACAGCCATGCATCACACCAACTTCGTTATTATTGCTATCTAATACTTTTACTTTTGACGCATATTTTTTGCCCGTATGTTCAATGATGGGCAGCGCATCGGTATCAGCTCGGATCATTACAGTGGGACCCTCACCATTTTTAAGCAAGCCAACTACACCATGCCCGCCCACCCCTTTTGTCACATCAAAGCCAAGCACCTCTAGTTCTGAGGCCAAACGCGCAGCGGTGTTTTTTTCTTGATAAGACAGCTCAGGGTTTTGGTGCAGGTGTAAATATAAGGACTCCAAATACGACATATCGGATTTAACATTGTCCGCAAGAGATAGCGCGTAGGCCTGGCTTGCAAGCAACATAGGTAAACACATGATCAGCTTTTTCATTATTATTCCCACTTCCTTAAATCAGACCTCAAATTAGCAACTAACACCTAGTTATACAATATTTAGCTATCCATGCGTAATGTGTGCTCATTTACAGTTGGTTGAAAACTGGATTAAAAGTTCTGATATTGCTGACCTATAATTTAGTAAATACCTGTTGCCAATCTTACAATTTTCACCACTCTACAAGCGCCCAAAATAAAACCAAAATGTACTAAAAAAAACAATGATTACACTCCTATACATTCAAACTTCCAGACGCTCATTTATTATAAATAAGCATATAAAATACACAGTGGATAACAAAAACCGAACAAAATCGCCTTTTTAACGATAAGAAAAATCATTTATGCACCCACAAAAGGAAATATAAATTTTTTTACCATTTCGCCTTTGACAACTGTTAAATAATGGCTAACTTTGTAACAACCTTTAAGTAAAGGTTAACAATCTAATAATTATAAATAGGAACAACATGATGAAAAAATCTCTTCTTACTTTGTCTATCGCCTTCGCCATTACCAGCACTAGCACGTTAGCTCAAGAACCAAGCTATCAAGGTGCGGCAGCCGATATGGAAATTGCTAACACCTGTATCGTGCGTTTTAACGATGGCGTATCAAAGTTTGATGTTGAAGGCAAAGCTCGCGGCATGGTTGCTAAAGCAAATGCTCAAGCAAAGCATATCTATAAAAACAGTATCAAAGGTATGGCTGTGAACATGAGCTGTGAAAAAGCTAAAGCAGCATTTTCAGGTAACACTGACATTATGCGTTTCACTCCTGATGGCGTAGTACACGCAAGCCCAGCTAAGGTACAAGGTAAGCCAGATGTAAATACCAGTGCCGCACAACAAACACCTTGGAGTGTAACGCGTGTAGGTGGTCCAGTAGATGGTAGCCAGTACACAGCTTGGGTTATCGATACTGGTATCGATCTTGACCATGCCGATCTAAATGTTGACGCAAACAGAGGCTTTTCTGCATTCACAAAAGGCAGAAACGCAGGCGTTGATGATGGCAACGGTCACGGTACTCACGTAGCAGGTACTATCGGGGCACTCGACAACGGTATTGACGTAGTAGGTGTTGCAGCTGGCGCGACTGTTATCCCAGTTAAAGTATTAGATGCGCGCGGCTCTGGTAGCTGGTCTGGCGTACTAGCGGGTATTGACCACGTTGCAGCAAACGCAAGCTCTGGCGATTGTGCAAATATGAGCCTTGGTGGTGGTTTTAACCAAGAGCTAAATGATGCAGTTGAAAATGCTGCACAGCAATCAGGCGCTTTCTTTGTTGTTGCGGCAGGTAATGAAAGCCAGCACGCTGGTAACGTTTCACCGGCTAGTGCATCACATAACCGTGTTTATACTATCTCTGCTACAGATTCAAACGACCGTTTCGCAAGCTTCTCTAACTATGGTAACCCACCGGTAGATTATGCAGCACCAGGTGTTAGCATCCTATCTACTCGTAAAGGTGGTGGCACAACAACGATGTCTGGTACGTCAATGGCATCGCCTGCAGCGTGCGCTGTTATTATGATGAGCAACGGTAACCCAAGCGTAGATGGTAAAGCGACCAACGATCCAGATGGTAACGCTGACAGCATCGTTCATTTGTAATTTCCCAGTAACAAAACGGCGCGCTTAATTTAGCGCGCCGTTTTTTAGGCTAAGTCTTTGCCAATCCAAACAACTTTACCTATGATCTCTAATTGTTCGAGTTCATGAGGTTGCACGTGTTGATCTACATATTCCTTATTATCGCTGATGAGCCGGACCGAGCCATCCAAATACTGTTGTAACCGTTTAGCGTAAAGCTCTTCGCCAAGTCGTACCACATAAATTAGCCCTTCACTTAGCTTTTTATCCGACAAGTCAACCAAAATAGTATTGTTATTGTGAATCGTCGGCTCCATAGAGTCACCTTTGGCAAACACAACAGCCAACTGGCTTTTATCCAAGCCTTTATAATCAACCCACTTTTTTCTAAAAGCTAAATGACGCTCAATACGCGCAGCCCCATTAAAAGCACCGTGACCTGTACTTACAGAGATGTGATAGCCTGGCACCAGAATAAACTCTTCTTCGAATTCATCAACACTAACAACGCGTTGGCTCAATAAAGGTGATGTATCGGATTTGCTTGACGCCTCACCAACCCCCTTTACCAACCACATAAAATCCACGCCTGCTTGTTTAGCAATTCGCTCAATAACACTCAGTTTTGGATCTTCACCTTTTAAAATTCTACGCAGCGTGCCCTCTGAAACACCTATTTTTGACGCAAAGTTACGAATACTGTCTGGCTTAATGGCTTGCTCTACACGCGCAGAGAATGACGCCCCCCCTCCCTCCTCAGTCACCGCGTTATCGCTATAATTTTCATACATATATGATTTCCCTTATTTATTAAGAGTAAAAAATACGCGTTTCTTGACACAGTTCAAATAAAAAGTGACGTAACCGCTAAAAAACCATTGAAATGCGTAATTTTTAGATCTAGAATTTAAAAAAATACGCACAACAACCTTTGGGAATTCCCTGTCAATTTCAATCTATGCGTATTTAGTGCTGCATTATACATCAATTTATGAAGCATTTCACTGGACATTAGTATTTTTGCGTAATAAATGAAGGAATTTATACATTATGCTTTCACAGATTAACATTCAAGCCAATCGTACGCCCAAAGGGGCTGATATTTTAAAGTTTGCCCGCAAATGCCGAGGCTTTACTCAAGCCGAATCAGCAGCCAGTTATGGCATTGAAGAGCGAACACTCAGGCGCTGGGAGAACAACGAATATAACCCTCGCTGGAACGACGTGATAGGATTGCTAGAAGATGTTTATTCTCTCGATGTAGCACATGTGATTTTAGGTATGATCCACACTGATGAATAAGCCCAATAACAAATAATAAAGATAATGAAATGATAAAAAAAATAGAGACCAATCGCCTGATTGACGTACCCAAGCAGCTTCCTCGTACCTCTGGGAGGTTCTTCCGTACATTTGGCACTGTCATGCTGCGCATGTTGGGCTGGCGTATCACTGGTGAGTTTCCACAGTCTGGTAAATTTGTGGCGGCGGTCGCGCCTCACACATCCAACTGGGATTTCTTCGTAGCTATTTCGGTAAAGCTCAGCCTTGGCATTGAAATCAAGTTTTTAGGAAAACACAGTATTTTTGTCGGGCCAATCGGTTGGTTGCTAAAGAAAATGGGTGGTATTGCAGTAGAACGAAGCCAAGCTCACGGTATGGTTGCACAAATTACCGACGTATTTAACCGCTCTGAAGCCTTAATTCTTGGCATTGCCCCAGAAGGCACGCGTAAGAAAACCGCCAAATGGAAAACCGGTTTTTTACATATCGCCAAATCAGCCAACGTACCCGTTGTGCCCATGGCGCTGGATTATCGCAACAAAGAATTTGTCATTATGCCCGCACAGCATATTCAAGGTGACATAGAGCAAGAACTACAACGGTTTTGCAAGCTTTTTGACAAAGAAATGGCTAAATACCCACAGCAAGTCTCTGGAGATTAATTCGACGCACAGTCAGCATATTTTGTCGCAATATATTCGCAGCGAACATTACGTTGCCTATACTGGACAAACCAAACACAAATAATAAAAATGATATGAAAAAAGCTTTATCTAGTTCTATTTACACGCTTGCTTTAGTTTGCGGGCAAGCTTTTGCAGACACCACAGTGCTTAATGCAAAAGCCTACATCGATGTGGATTCAGGTGAGCGCATCAGTAACCCTAGCTTATTGATTGAAGACAATCGCATCGTAAAAATTGCTAAACAAGGTGAGTTACCAATTCCAAGTGATGCAAAAGTTATCACGCTAAAAGATAAAACCTTGCTACCGGGGTTAATGGACATGCACGTACATTTAACCGGGGATCCGTCAGATAACTTCTTAGCTGCACAAAACTATTCAATTCCAAGAAAAACCGTTAAAGCGGTAAAAAATGCCCAAACAACACTGTTAGCTGGCTTTACAACAATACGTAATCTTGGTTCACCCGGCTATAGCGTTATTGCTGTTCGAGATGCCATCAATGCACAAGAAGTGATTGGCCCAAGAATTTACAGCGCTGGCAATGCTATTTCAATCACTGGTGGCCATTGTGATGATAACTTTAGCGCACCGGAGAAAAAGTCAGTCGCGGCGGGCGTCGCCGATGGACCTTGGGCGGTGCGCGCTAAAGTGAGAGAGAATATCAAATATGGTGCGAACACCATCAAAATATGCGCGACAGGCGGTGTGTTCTCTAAAGGTACTAAAGTTGGCGTTCAACAGTTTTCAGAACAAGAATTGCAAGCAGCTGCTGAAGAAGCGCATTTGCGCGGCTTAGTTATTGCGGCCCATGCCCACGGTACCAATGGTATTAAAGCAGCCATTCGCGCGGGGATAGATAGTATAGAGCATTGTAGTTTCATGGATGACGAAGCTATCTCCTTGGCAAAACAGCACGGTACTTATTTATCCTGTGACATTTATAACACCGAGTACACTTTAGCCTTTGGCGAAGCCAATGGGGTACCCGAAGAGAATATCAACAAAGAGAAGTTAGTTTCAAAAGCCCAGCGAGAGAGTTTTCGCCGCGCAGTAAAAGCCGGACTAAATATGGTATTTGGCTCCGATGCTGCAATTTACCCACATGGAGACAATGGTAAACAGTTCTCGCGCATGGTGCAGTTTGGGATGACCCCATTACAGGCGATTCAAGCTGCTACCGTTAATAGCGCAGCACTACTCAAGCAACCAGATTTAGGAAAGATCTCAGAGGGCTATCTTGCCGATATTATCGCCCTTGATGGCGATCCTTTGCATGATATTACAGCGCTGGAAAATGTCAGTTTTGTCATGAAAGATGGTCAAATCTATAAGCAGTAAATACCGTAGAGCCTGCTCTATAGCAGGCTCAGAAAAACCACACGCCGAACTTTCCAAAAATACAGCCGTTCATTTTTACAATTATTTTACAAAAAGTAAATTTACTCTACCCTTGTATTTATGCCGTGCCTAAACATTGGCTGATAAAAGTAAAAAAGGACTTCAACAGGGGTAGACAAAAAATGGAACAAACGACACATAACGAGCCATCATCTAGATTATCATCCATCGATTTGTTACGTGGCTTAATCATCATTTTGATGGCATTGGATCACACCAGAAACTATTGGGGTGTGACTCCATTTTCCCCTACCGATCTGGAATTTAGCAATTGGGCATGGTTTTTCACCCGCTGGATCACGCATTTTTGTGCACCGTTGTTTGTTTTTCTAACGGGTGTTAGCGCCTTTTTATATGCTCAAAAAGTACAAGATGCTAAACAACTACGGCACTTTTTATTTACCCGTGGCGTGTGGCTTATTATCCTGGAGATTGCGCTTATCACACCCAGTTGGCAAGTCAGTTACAACACCATAGTGCTACAGGTGATCTGGGTTATTGGTTGCTCAATGGTATTACTTTCGTTGCTTATCAATATGAGTACAAAGTGGATACTCCTGCTAACACTGCCCTTTTTGCTGTTACATAATGCTGTTAATGATACGGCGATAATGGGAGCGTTAGGCTCTTTTGCGTGGCTATGGCAAATGTTACATGTGCAAGGAGCTATTACCCTCAAGAGCTTAGGCATTAGTACCTTTATCGCCTACCCATTAATCCCTTGGTTTAGCATCATGGCATTGGGGTATGTGGTGGGTCAGGTGTATACTTGGTCGCCACAGACACGTATTCCATATCTGACCAATTTAGGATTAGGGCTTATCATGAGTTTTATCCTGCTCAGAGCCACAGGCATTTATGGTGATCCACAAAACTTTGTTGCACAGCAAAACACCATCACCTCAATTTTATCATTTCTAAACACACATAAATATCCACCCTCTTTGCAATATACTTTGATGACGATAGGGCCAGGCCTCATCCTGTTGGCACAATTAGAAAAACTCAACAGCAACGACAACCTATACAGCTACCTCAGCTGGCTTAAGGTATTTGGTGCTGTACCGCTGTTTTTCTACGTGATCCATGTGCCTATTATCAATGGTGCTGCACATCTCTACACTTGGTTTAAATTTGGTGAACCCATCAATATGTTTTTTGCTTTTAATAAGTTACCACCTAACTATGCGCCTAGTTTATGGTTAACCTATTGTGTCTGGCTATTATTACTTTGGGCCCTTTATTATCCTTGTAAGCACTATGCCAACCTCAAAAATCGCTCTAGCAACCCAGTGTTAAGTTATTTGTAAGTTCACATCGAGATGTGTGCAATTTTAGTCCCATAAAAAGGACAAAAATGCACTTTGAGGGACAAAGGTGAATTTTTAATTACTTTCGTAAAATATTTGTAATGTAAAATAAATTCATTTAGTGTTTCTAAGGTAAACACTCAAGTTGATGTTTACTAATAAAAAATTACGAATAACACGGGAAACACAATGAAAAAAACCAACCTTAGCCTCCTTATGGCCCTAACGATGTCAGCCAACAGTATTGCATTTACGCAACTCGGTGGGGGTGGCATTATGCCAATGGGCCATGAGTGGCTAACACGTACTGCCGCCTTGGAATTGCTAGATGCAGAGCATGTTATTAGCCCCGACCCTAACGATCCTCGACCAACTTGGCAGTATGGACTGGCAAAAAATACCGACCTCAGTAGTGCCTACAGTGAAATATCAAAGATCAGTGCAAACACCAATGACAATAGCAATTATCAACCTCGCTTTGATAATGTGTACGCTGCAATAGTGGGTGAACGTTGGGTGGATATTGCTGGATTCAATGTATCTAACGCCAGTATTGATCCCACAGGTCCAAATTGCTTCAGCGCAATCTCTCAAGAACCTGCGGATTTGCAACAAGATCACTTTATGCGCCGTTATGATGATGTTGCGGGTCAAGGTGGTGTCGACGCAGCCCGCCGTGGTCAGCAACGCTTTATTCAACACTTTATTGACGCTGCAATGGCACAGCAAAAGCGCATTAAAGTGTGGGATGGTGGCGGTTACTCCGCACGAGTTGAAGTCGATCATAACTACTTTTTATTCGGCCGCGCAGTTCATCTTTTCCAAGACTCATTTAGCCCTGAACATACCGTGAGGCTACCGCAAGATAACTTCGAAAAAGTATGGCAAGTCAAAGCTTACTTGTGCTCAGAAGGAGCCGAGCAGCATAGCCACGACACTAAGGATGTCGTGAATTTCAGCAGTGGTGATGTGATCTGGCATGAAGATACCCGCTTAGACTCCGGTTGGAGTAGCTACAAAGTCAGCAGCATGAAACCTGTGGCACTGGTTGCCCTTGAGGCCAGTAAAGATCTATGGGCTGCGTTTATTCGCACTATGGCAGTACACCCAGAACAAAGAGAACAAGCCGCTCGATTGGAAGCGCAAACATTGGTGGATAACTGGCTCTCATTTGACGAACAAGCCATGCTCAGCTGGTATGATGACCAGCAACGGCGCGATCACACCTATGTACTTGCACCGAACGAAACGGGTCCAGGTAAAACGCTTGAAGAGTGTATGCTTGAGCTAAATGTTGGCACCAGCAGCCAATCAGCGCGTGTTGCGCAACTTGATGCCGAGCGTCGCCAATGCTTGTATAACATTGAGGCACAGCCGGGTTATGAAGATCTCTACGACCCACACATGGATATGCCTTACAATTGGCGCTGGAAATCTCTCACCTGGCAAACCCCACCTAGTGACTGGCAAGCAACACAGCACGCCGCCGACAAAGGTGAAACTATCAGTTTTCAATCGGCGCTAAACGGTCAACCTGTTCACACACAAGAGGATCTCACCAATGACGCCAGATTGGTAGCCACGGCTGGCACTGCCACTGAGTTTATTAAAGTCCCCACACCCGACGGCGCGTTTTATTTACGAAGCAAGCAAAACCCAGAGCTATTCTTTAGCTACAGCGCAACCTCATCTGGCTATGCAAAATTGGTTGATTCACCACGCCAATCCGCTTATCAATTTATTTATCAAGACGGGGTTTGGAATATTAAAAACACCTACTGGCAACAGTATTTCTGGCTAGACAGTAGCGATAACAGCATACATCTCAACCGTGATGGCGAACCACATCATAGTTCAGCAAAATGGATCCTAAACCAATAGTAAGTAAACGCAAATCAAGGCAATGTCAGGCTTAGCGCCTGTCATTGCCTTTTTGCTTTAGTACCGAGCGTTACAGCAGGGTTATTTTATATCTACCTCAATTGTGGTGCCATGATTGGCTCCCTCACCCAGCGTTGATACAAAGTACCAACCGAGCTGGAGACCATCTAGTCTGAGATATTCATCACTACCGAAGCGCTGCGACGAAAAGTCATAGAAACTGCGACTTGACCAAAACTGTCCAACATATAAATCTGTGTTACCCAAGCCATGCTGAGTGCGGATCTCTATTTGACTATCTGGTTCAGTAATCTTGATGTAAAAGTGGCTGTCTCCTGCGCCCACACACACCGCCTGCTTATCAAATAATTGGCCATGATTTAGTGGTGGCATAGATTGACATGTATCGAGCAGCTCTTTTGGCTTTTTCGCACCTTCTCTAAGTGCACTTTCATAGCTTGCTGCCAGCATCACTGATTGATAGGGTTTAGAGTCGACAATAGAGACATAGTGAGTGCCCCTATTAACAGTCACTGCCAACACTTGCTCGGTACTCACGACTTTTGAGCGCACCATGGCATTACTTGGTGTCGCCCATTGTCTTGGGTTGTAGAGCAAACGTGTAGTGCTTTGTGCGCCGCGAGTACTTAAATACAACGTGGTATTGTCATGCTCTACTTGCACTTTAAAATACTGCATTTGACCACTGACACACTCGGCTTGATCAAGCTTCAATATATCTCCTGAGCTTGCCGTATCTCCTTCTCGACAGTTAGCTGGCAAATATAGCGGTACGCCCAACTCATTTTTGGCACGCAGTTGTAAACCATCTGGGTCCCCTTCATGAGGTTGCGGAAACCAAGCTTGCAAACAGGCAGCATCCTTTACACAGGGGTCTGTTAATGCTTTCATAAAGTTGACCATATCAGTGAGTTCTTGTTCATTGAGCCCAAGAGGCACGAGCACTGGCGCACCGTCAGCAATTTCAAAATCTACGATTTTGGCCGCTTCTTCGGTATTTATTTCAGCATCAACAAACAAAGATTCACAATCCGCTCGGTGTTTAAATTGCGCCTGCTGACACCACACTTTATTGTCGAAGTAATTACGCAATGTGGCGCGATAATCGTTGTAATGATCCATCACCTCTTCTAGCGTGTCATAGTTCCCCGCGTGACCGTAAGGACCTGTTACTTCAATGTTCAACAAAGTGCCCGAACGAAAGCTAAAAATATCAGCCTCGCTATTGTTACGATGCATTCGGCCTAGATCATTGGTTGTGGTATCACCCGCCCCCGTACCTGGACCAATTTGAGGAAACGCCAACCTGTGGTAATTGGATACCTTGGTTTGCGTAAAGCTATCGGTGTTATGGCAACCAATACACTGCGTGGGCGTATCCATTGGCGGTTCACCGCCATCTGATGGCGGCGGCGGCAGGTATAAATATAAATATGCGCCACGTTTTTGCGATTCGGTGATGGCTGATTTATCCCCTCGGATGTAAGCAAACCATGGGTTATCGGTAAAATTCATGGACCGCTGATATGCTGCGATGGCTTTGCTGATATTTTTAAAAGTGACCACTTCCTCACCAGATGAGGCGCTGTCACCATAGACTTTCTCAAAGTGTGCTCGCCAGTTATTTTTAAATAACTCCCCCTGGCCACTGCCATAGTCGCCAATTCTTGCGGCTAAATGTGCTCGTACCGCTTCGTTGGACTGCCCCTGCATAAAGTCAAAACCACGCATCTCGGACGCGGTAACGACAGGAAAACGCGCCTGTGCTTGCAACAGACTGTCTCCTGCGTTTGGATCAGCCTGTTCATAGGGAACATCGGGTGTACTGATCCCACGTTCTGGATTTAGCCAATCCAAAAATTCAACACGCGCATCGCGAAACAAACTACGCTTTTCAGTCCAAGCGTTAAAAATGGTAGGTGAGTTTCTTGGTACGTATAGGTTGCCAGTCAGTGTTTCTCTGCCCGGCCCCAGTACATCTTCATCTTTTGCCAGCGTACCAATTGGTAAGGCTAAACCATCTCCTCCACCTAAATAGGGGTGATGGCAGCTCGCACAAGCAACGTCTTTATTACCGCTGAGCGCTTTGCTAAAAAACAGTAGCTTTCCAAGCTTTACTTCGGGGTCATCCACGGCAGGAATATTTGCGCCGCTGGTTAAATCTCCGGTCAGTTCATGCTGCGCTATCAACTGCGCAAGTTTGGCATCTAAATCCGGTTCTGCGGATGGAAGTACGTCACTGGCAACCACCTTGCTGGCGACGATGCACAGACTGACCAGTAGAGTAATCCGTCTTCTCATTGTTATCATGTTAGTTTCCTTTGCTAGTTTGAGAATCATCTCAAAAGCGAAAACTAACCCAAAAAATTTACATTTGCAAAATACTAAACACAAATCAATGAAATTAAATTATAAAAACATAAATTTCAATAACTTAACAGAAAAATACGTAAATAACCATATAAAACATCGTGATAAATAGCTGTGGCTTACGCGTGAGTTACGAGTAAGGTTAACACATGGTTAACTTTGCAAGGTGGTAATTTACACGTTCCAACATCCAAAAATCATGACTTATAACTAAACAACCTACGTTCACTTTAATAAAATGCTACCCAGGGCAAAAATGGCTTGTGTAAACTATGGGTTTTCCAAGGAGCATTTATGACGATTACAAGACAGCATACCAACCAACGCATGAGCCGCATTGTTACACATAACAACACCGTCTATTTATGTGGGCAAGTATGTGAAGACGCCAGTAAAGACATCACCGAACAAACTCAAACCATGCTTGCTAAGGTTGATGATTTACTCGCACAAGCGAACAGCGATAAATATCACCTACTCAGCGCTACGGTATATATCAGCGATATGCAGTATTTTGCGAAAATGAACGCCGTGTGGGATGCATGGGTGCCTGAAGGTCACGCCCCCGCAAGAGCCTGTGTACAAGCCGCAATGGCTCGTCCAGAGTTATTGGTAGAAGTTTCCGTGGTCGCAGCCGTTAAAGAAAGTTAGCACCTACATACATGATGGCCTGTGTTCTGAGAGTGATTCACTATTTACTTACGAATGTGACTCACTCTTAGCAACAAAGCTGACAAGCACCCTATGCTACTTGCCTAACTCTGCTTTTAGCTTGTCAACATCTTGATGCTGTTCAAAAAATGCCAATATTGCTTGAATATGTTGTTGCTTGTCACCTTCAAATTGTTTTAGGTAATCTTTGAGTTCACTAAATTGCCAACTGATTTTTGCGTCTTTGGGTATGGCAGCTATCGCGTTCAACACCACACCAATTTCGCAGTCATCCAACAAGAATCGTATAAATTGCATCACCGAAGTTAGCTCAGGGTCATTTATATTAGCGAGTGCATGCTGCACTCGTTTCAGTGCTTGTTTACTTGATTCACACAACAATGCAAGCTCAGCACTATTGGTCAGAGCAATATCAACCTGTCTTATAAGCTCTTTGCTCTGAGATGTCTCGAATCGTTTCACCACATACTCGTATAAACTCATTGCGCGTTCATAGTGCCCTAATTCACCATAAATCATACCTTTGGTCGTATAAGCTGTCGCAATAGCTAAATGAAATATGTCACCCTGATTTAAAACACATTTATCAACAATCGAATCTAACAATGTCAGCGCCTCGTCCAGTTTGCCTAACTGTCTCAACGAATTTACTTTGTTAAGCATCGCTTTTGCAGTCTGCTCTTGAAACAGATTGTCAGGGGTATCAGAGAAACGCTCAATCAATTTGTTGTACGTATTAACCGACTCCTCAAATCTGCCCATATCGTAATACTCAACCCCCAAATTCAACATGGCTTTTGCCACATGCTCTTTAACAAGGGTTATTTGTGAGTCTTTGAATGCTGAAATAAAGTGCTGATAAACAGCAATCGCCTCTACAGCTTGCTCACCTTCACTTAAAGTTGCCCCTTTATTAAACAAAGTAATAGCCCGCAAAGTGAGGTCTTCATTTTCTTCCAATGCTTCTAACACCTTATCCCAAGCCTCGAGCGCTTTGTTGAAGTCTCCAGCTTCAATCGCCTCTAAGCCAACTTCAAACCAATCTGTTGCAGCTAACTCTGGTTGAGTAGTGTTGACACTCATTTTGGTTGTATCCATCTTATGGCTAGACTCTTTAAGAACCTGTTCACTCCTACGAACTAATTCTTGAAGTTTCTGTTCATGCTTCGTTTGAATCTTATCCAACGCTTCTTTGGCTTGTGCTTCGAGCTTTTCGGCATTATCTTTTAAATCAAAGCTCGCCTTTTCTAACTCGTTTTTTGTTTGTGCAATAAGCATTGACTTATTGTGCTTTATCCAATCTTGCATATGCGCCTCTGACGCAATGCTTGCCTGTTGCTTGGCCTCATAAATGGCTCTATTGCGTGCCGATAAACCCAAGCCTAACGCCAGCAAAGTAATGATTACACCATATAGCGCTAGATAGAATGATAAGTCAGATACCCTATCATCAAACCCTGTCAATTGTTGAGTTTGTAAGTTAGTCTGCGTCGCAATATGAAGATTGAGATGCTCTAGCTTAATTTTAAGATTGAGTTGCTCCTCTTCGATACTTTTAATGTCATTACCTTGTAACTGTTGCTGTTTCACTCGCTCGTCTAAAGACGCGAGTTTCTCGTGTATGTTCACAAGTTGATAAAACGACGCTTGCTCAGATTGCGGCGTTGGTGCGTCATGCGCTAATGCAAACAAAGGGAGACTAAAAACAGAGAAAATGAGTAAAATCGCGCGCATCTATCATCCTTATAAAAATTAGCAGGCCAACGCAGATAAAAACCGCATCAATCTAACCCAGTTGTGATGAATAATCCAGCTCAGTAACATCACATAAATATCAACAAACCAACGGGCTATGATAACTGCCACTGAAAAATAAGTAATGTTGTCGGCTATTCACCGCAAACTAAAAAATCAAAATAAAAACCGCCTATACTGAATATTATTGTTACAACTAGAAGACCTATCTTGAAAAAGCTGT
Source organism: Pseudoalteromonas sp. MMG022 (assembly GCF_021654245.1). Classification (NCBI taxonomy): domain Bacteria; kingdom Pseudomonadati; phylum Pseudomonadota; class Gammaproteobacteria; order Alteromonadales; family Pseudoalteromonadaceae; genus Pseudoalteromonas; species Pseudoalteromonas sp. MMG022. Next base: position 77,368 of record NZ_JAKFZQ010000017.1, read on the forward strand.
ATTGCCTAGTGGTGGTTTTTATATGTTTACATGGTTTGTATAGCCCAGCGTTTGGTGCTCAGAGCAAAGCGTTAAAGCCACTTACTTTATCAACGACCAACGACCCAAGAACTCCCTTGTATCAAAAAACAGTGCAAGTGCTGCGCGTTGCGTTGGCCGAGCTGGGCTTTACCTTGAACGTAATAACGTTACCAAGCAAACGCAGCTTAAGCTGGTCCAACATGGGCAAGGTAGATGGCGAGCTATTCAGAGTCAGCGATTTAGACCTTGCAACCTACCCGAATTTAATACGAGTCAACGAGGCCATCGCAGTAATTGATCAATCTGTCATAGGTAAGTCAGGTATTGTGGTAAATGGCTGGCAAAGCATGCAACACTACACCATCGCCTATGAGCGAGGCACCGCTTTTTTGGATAAAAATCAAGCGCGTTTTAAAGGTGTGATCTTAGTAGATGACTTTGATCAAGCCATCGAGCTTATCATCGCCGGTAGGGCTGATATTACGGTGACAAGTAGAGCAACTGCACAGCGCTTAATGAAAAATTCGCCCCTTTCATCCCACGAGATAAAAATCCATAACCCTCCTCTAGTTGAAGTAAAGCTACATACCTATATCAACAAACAACGCCACCCAGAACTCCCTCATCAACTTTCACAGGTGCTTAAAGCAATGAAACTTGATGGTCGCTACGACAAGCTGAGTCAATTGACAGCCACCAGTAGATAATATCCTTTAGCTTTGTGTTCGTTTTAAGAGCTTTTGCTTTACTCTTGGCAGCAAGCCATTCACACGTATCAGCCAATACATCATAAGCAACAAAATAATAAGATCTGCGTACTCAACTAGCAAAAAGTGACGAATATCCTCAGGGGCATGCTGTAATCCTTGGCCCACAAATGAACCCACCGCAATAAACATGGCAAAACACATACGCCAAACGTGACGTGACACTCGGGTGCGTTGACTGATTTGTTTAGCCATTATGTAACGTAGGTCCAACATCGCACTGATTATGGCAAGCACACCAAACATAATATAAGGCCCAGCAGAGAACCCTTGAAATCGCCCTGTTTCAGACTGGCTCACCACATACACGCAGTAAAAACTGTACAAGCCAATGGCAAGCGCAGCGTACATAAGCACATAGTGACCACTCGCCTGTCTCGACTGTGAAGCTCTAAATACAGCCACGGCGGTAAGTACCAAATAAAGTGTATACATGCCCGCAATCACCGATATCATCATAGGCTTTATAAAAGCGACCACACTCCCTGTTATCGCCATTAACACCATCGCGATAACAAACCAGCGACCCGCTTTGATGTGCCCCACACCCCCTTTTTTCATAAACAACGCCGTATATCCGGCAAGTACCGCGACTGTGCCACTGGCAATGTGGCCAAAAAGTATGATTGATTGCGCCATAACCGCTCCCAAAAAATAACCATAATTAAGATTTAGACTCATGCTATGCTCAACCTCTAAAGGTGTCGTCCAAGCCACTTAGCGAAGACTGACAAAATAAATATAAGCTTAATAATCAACAGTATATTTTTGTGGAAGTGTAGAATGGATCAACCATTTGAGATGTTGTTATCGGGAGTAACACTCGGTGTTGGTGGGTTTTCCTGCTATTTGATCGCCTATAGAATGCGCCAGCAGCCGTTTTATATTCCGCTTTTTATACTACTTCTCGCGCTGACTTTTCTCAGCGCCGGAGGAGTGGTTTTTGCGGGCTTTGAGCAACATATATTTAGCTACATCGCCATTTTGGCCCCCAGCTTTTTACTGTTAGCACCGAGCTTGTGGCTATACGCACGCGCTTTGACTGCCAGCACCCCATGGTGTTTTCAACTGTCACATTGCAAACACTTTATTCCTGCATTTATGAGCTTGTCGCTTAGCTTTGCCACCTTGTTAGCACCCAACTCACTATTGCAAGAGATGTTTTTCAGCGACCAAGATGTAACACCTGACTTTTTCTCAGTATTTATTAGCGTTGCAACTATGCTCACGATTGCCATATGGTTTTTACAAACCGTGGGTTATTTACTCAACTTGGCAAAGCTCACGCATAGCTACCACATGCAACTGAGAAATGTGTTTTGTGATCTCACCAACAAGAAATTGAAGTGGCTACGGCTTATCGTCGTAGCCATGCTGCTAAGTGCTACATGGGCTTCGTTGGCCATCATGGATGTTAATTTGGCTATTTTTGATGCCATTTGGGGCCAGCTACTGTGCTTATTGACAATATGGTGGTTGGGCTATTTTGGCTTAACGCAACAACCTGGATTTGCTGTTGTCTATAAAGAAAATCAACAGCAAGCCCAGCAAGACAATATCCAACTCCCCCGCTATCAACGCTCGGCACTTAGCTCACAACAAAGCCAAAGCATCGCCCAAAAAGTACAACAAGCGATTGAAAGTGATAAGCTTTATTTAGACTCACAATTGACTCTTTACAAGCTGGCTAAACATATCAACGAGCCTAGCCAGTATGTTTCACAAACGCTTAGTCAGGTCATGCAAACGTCATTTTTTGAATGTATAAATAACGCACGAGTTGAGGCGGCGAAAGACATGTTGCGGTCAGATCAGCACAACGTGTTAGACGTTGCCATGTCTGTTGGCTTTAATGCCCGTTCGTCATTCTATAAAGCGTTTAAAAGTCGAACTAACATGACACCAAGTCAATTTAAAAAGTCTACTAAGCAATAGCCTGAAACTTTATCGTACTCAGGTCTATACTTGACTAATAAAGTTATAATAATGGGGATGACATCAATGCTGCTAAGCAAGCGCATGCGCAACATATTTTGCAGTGTTATTGCCGCCTGTTCTCCTACCATTTATGCCAGTAACGACATCGACTTATTTTCTTTAGATCTCACCGAACTGGTGAACGTGACGGTTGAGGCACGAAAGGTTGAAGAAGACCTGCAAAACACTCCGCTGTCTGTGTCTGTAATGTCGAGAGAGTTTCTAGCACAAAGAGCACTAGATAACTTAGTCGACGCCGCCTATTTTATTCCTAATATAGACATCACCACTGTGGGAGAAAATTCAGGGTGTACCCACTGTGCTGGTATTACCATCCGCGGTGTCGGTCAAGTAGACCCCATTCCAACCACCGACCCTAGCGTTGGCCTTTATATCGATGGGGTTTATCATGCTCGCTCCGCAGGGTCCATTGTTAACTTTTTAGATATAGAACGTATTGAAGTGCTGCGAGGACCACAGGGCACGTTGTATGGTAAAAACTCGATTGGTGGGGCTATCAATATCTTGACTCGTAAGGTCAGTGACCAACAGCAAGTTCGCACCCAGATCACAGCGGGTGAGTTCAATCGTTTTGACGCTTCCTTCCTTCTCAATCAACCATTGAATGAGCAATGGGCTGCCAGAGTCGCTGTGGCCAAGTTCACCGAAGACGGTTTTGTTAAGCGACTTAATGGTGATTTGGAGGGCGGCCAAGACGAGTTGGGGGTCTTAGCTAAACTGCGTTATCAACCTTCAAAAAGGCTCAGCATTGAATTTAGCTTAGACAGACAGCTGCAAAATAATGGTAGCGCCCCATCGGTTCTTAGTAAGAAAAATGACGATGCCGATTTGATCTCACTGTATAATTTGGTCGCAACAGGCTCCCCAGCCATTGAACCACTTCCTGAACTACACACCTTTACAGACCCCTTTTTGAGTGCAGCTACCGCTGAAAACGAAAACCGCCTGAGCCAAACAGGATACCGTGGCACGATTGATTGGGATATTAACGAGCAATTACATCTAAAATCGATCACCAGTTACCGTACACTCGATGCCATTTATGGTAGAGATTTTGACAATAATCCCGTCAATATCGGTTTTACTCATGATGAACAAACTCAGCGCCAACTTAGTCAAGAGTTTAATCTCTCTGGCAATCAAAATAATGATTTTAAATGGCTGCTAGGGTTGTTCACCATAGATGAGCACATAGATTATAACTTTAGGTTTGTATTTCTAGAGGGCTTATATCAGGGTTTAGAAACTCTGCCCTCACCGCTTGATGGTTCACCTTTGAGCGCGCCTACATCCATTGGCGGCCCAAACAACCCACTTAATCTCGGCCTCGATCTTGATAACACATTTAACAATGAAGTTGACAACCAAAGCATTGCCCTATTTGCGCATAGTACCTATCAATTTGCGCCCAAGTGGCGTGTTACCACGGGTGCACGTTTAACTTGGGAGCGGAAAAAGCAGCAAGTGATAACGCGTTTAAATGTTGCTGATGTCATAGCGATTAATAGGACAGATAGCGCCCCTGATGGCGCCATTGAGAAAAGTTGGCGGGTTTTCTCACCGTTACTCGGACTTCAATATAGACCCACGAAAGATTTCATGTACTTTATTAACGCGGCACGTGGCTTTAAATCGGGAGGGTTTAATGGCGTTGCTAACTCGGTAGTATCCGCTCGCCCATTTGAGCCGGAATACCTCACTTCAATTGAATTGGGCGTCCGCTCAGAGTGGTTTGACAGTCAGTTACGCCTCAATGGCACTGCTTTTTTGCTCGAACATCGAGACATGCAATTACGCGGCGGTGAATCAGGGGAGAACTCCGGTGTTGAAATATTTATCGACAATGTAGGCAACACCCGAACCAAAGGTGTTGAACTAGAGGCCGAAGCACTGTTGTCGAAAACGGTTAACCTCAGTTTCAGTGTCTCTTATACGGACGCCAAATTTACCGATGTAGGTAATGCAACAGAAGTCACCAAAGCCAGCAAACTGATAAAAACACCCCGCTGGACAACCGCTTTGAGCCTACGTAAAGTCTGGCCCATCACTAATCAACACAACCTTACAACGCGGCTGAGTTGGGCGTATCGCAGTGACATCTACAATGATGTATTTAATAACGAACACGCCAAACAAGATGCGCTGTCGCTGCTGAATTTCTACGTTAGTTACCCTATCACCCAACAGCTAAAAGCATCATTTTTTGTCACCAATCTAACGGATGAATATCATGTGATAGGCGCTAATGACTTTACGGCTGCCTTTGGCGTAGCTGAGTATTATCTCGCCCCACCAAGGCGCTTTGGCCTATCGCTTAGTTATCAATTTTAATCTATCGGCTTTGACCTCATAAGTGGTCGGTGCAGCTTGGCATGGTATGTTGTTGTAACACAAGATACTATCTTGAAAATAATCAGAACAAATTAGCGGCCTTATCATGACAGCCATAACACAACTATTTCCCGTTTGGGCAGTCTTGCTCAGTACCATCGCACTGTTTTTTCCACACCTGTTTATCGATTTTAAATCTGCCATCATTCCCATGCTCATGGTGATCATGTTGAGTATGGGTTTAACACTCACAGGCCAAGACTTTTTACGAGTAATACAACATAAAAAAGCGGTACTGATAGCCGTATTGCTGCAATTTACCGTGATGCCTCTAATGGCGTACACCTTGGCAACCCTACTCATGTTTGATACCGATTTACTCATTGGCATGGTGCTGGTCGGTACGGTGGCTGGTGGCACGGCAAGTAATGTGATGTGCTATTTAGCCAAAGGGGATGTTGCTTTATCTATCACTATGACCGCAATCAGTACCTTGCTTGGGGTGATGTTTACCCCCTTTCTTACTGCTGCGTTGATTGGACAAGTGGTTGATATTCCTGTGTCATCGATGCTCGCCAGCCTCTTGAAAATAGTTCTGCTGCCGGTAGCAATAGGCGTACTGATGAATCGCATTTTTACCAATAAGCTCAATCATATCAAACCCCATTTACCGTTCGTGTCGATGGCTGCCATTGTGTTTATCATTGCCATCATCGTGGCGTTAAATAGCGCTAAGCTGCAAACCATCGGGTTACTTATATTTGTGGCCATTGTCGTACATAACGCGACAGGGTTGCTGCTAGGTTACTGGATACCTAAATGTCTTAAGCAAGATGAGACCGTATGCCGAACCATCGCATTCGAGGTTGGCATGCAAAACTCGGGGCTTGCTGTTGCACTGGCAATGAAATTCTTTTCCCCTGCGGCTGCTATCGCTGGCACATTATTTTCCATATGGCACAACGTGAGTGGTTCAATTTTGGCAGGCTATTGGCACAAGCGTAGCATCAAAGAATCAAGCACAGCGCCTGAACCTGACGCAGAGTCACAAATAGAGCAATCATAACAGCCAATACAAAAAGCCGCCCTGAAGGCGGCTTGATTAGGATCAACAACGTAAGAAGGAAATGTTATAAGCTATTTTTTTTCGAGTAGCTTACTCGTACCAATTTCAATTTTGCGAGGTTTTAACGCCTCGGGAACTTCACGTTCTAGGTCAATGACTAGCAGGCCATTTTCCAATTCGGCACCGAGTACTTTTACATGATCTCCGAGCTGGAACTTACGCTCAAAGTTGCGCTGTGCAATACCCTGATGGATGAAACGACGGTCATCATCTTGCTGCTTTTGTTGCTGCTTTTCGCCCTTAACCAATAAGGCATTTCCCTCAGACTGTAAAGATAATTCATGCTCAGCAAATCCAGCCACCGCCATGGTGATCTGATACTTATCTTTACCTAGCGCCTCAATATTGTAAGGAGGGAAACTAGGCTGCTTTTCATTTCGGGCAGCGGCATCCATTAGCGACGCTAAATGGTCAAAACCAATGAATGAACGGTATAGTGGAGATAGATCGACTGTTTGCATAATTTGTATCCTCATAAAGCAATAACTGAGCTGCTTACTCTTTAAAATAAACCAATAAACAGCATGTAAAACATAAAGTTAAATTTTTTGAGGACCCTGTCGGCGTCCTCATAATTCTATCTATGGACAGGACAGAACCTTTTCAAGATATTTTTTTCAACTTTATCCTTAAATCCTTATAACATTATGATTTTTATAACTTTTTAAATGCACTCACTAAAACATCGAGTATTCGAACGGGTATTTTTCGTAGTACGGTACAACGGCCCACATGCCTGATTGCGAACACACATTAATGTGTCCTTGATGACCTCAAAAAGTGTAACTTTGTAGTTAATTATGGGTGCACTTAGATAGAGGTAAATGCTAATTTACGCTACTATTTACATTAATTAGTAGAGTGCCCATACCATAAAATGCCTGATTACTTGGATCCAGCGCTGCGAATCACGCCGCAGTATTTTGTTGAAGAACTGATCGATATCCCTAAGCTCACCGAATTGTTGGAGCTTTACTCTAATGCGACCAAAATGGTTACGGCACTACTTGACTTGCATGGTAATGTGCTTATTGCCACTAACTGGCAAGATTCCTGTACCAAGTTTCATCGTAAAAATGAACAAACCTGCGCCAATTGCCTAGAAAGTGATACTGCTTTGGCGGGTGCTTTAGCTGCAGGTAATAAATACAATGTTTATCGCTGCAAAAACGGGCTAGTCGATGTTGCCACACCCGTTATTATAGAAGGCCAGCATATCGCCAACCTATTTACCGGACAGTTCTTTTTCGAACCGCCAAACCTTGAAGAGTTTCGCCAAAAAGCTAGAAATGTGGGGTTTGACGAAGAACAATATCTTGATGCAATACAGCGGGTTCCAGTTTATTCAGAATCTGAAATAGAAGCTCATTTTGCTTTTTTAGCCAAACTAGCGGAAATGGTTGCAGAAATGGGCGCAAATACCATCAAAATAAAGCAGATGAATAAAAAGGTGGTGCAAGAACACGATGTACTCGCCAGTTCATTCTCCAAGTTTATTGAGATGGCTCCCATTGGAGTAGTCAAAAACCGCATCGACAACGGTCGATTCTTACTGGCGAATGATGCCTTTAGTCGCTTGGTGGGCACAGATAAACTCAGCCTAATGTCACAAACACTGAGAGAACTCATTGCACCTGCAGACAGAGAGAGTTTTGACAAAGCCATTGTAGGGTTGCCAAAAAGCAAAGCGTTTGGAGATTTAAATGTGCACATACAAGTGGCACCCAATAGTTATGCAACGGTTCTATTACATGGCGTTTTGGTAGAAGAAACCACGGGGGTCAAGAGCATTTGGACCGTGGTGCAAGATATTACCGAGTCAATGACACTACAGGCCAACTTGATAGAAGCCATAGACAAAGCGAATATGGCTAGCAACGCTAAGAGTGACTTCTTAGCTAATATGAGCCACGAGATTAGAACCCCAATGAACGGCGTGTTAGGCTCGCTCCAATTGCTTGAGAACCAAGTCACAGAACCTCAGAACAAAAAGTTACTAGATGCTTCTTTGACATCGGCACGCTCATTACTCACCATCATCAACGACATTTTAGACTTTTCTAAGCTTGAGGCGGGTAAGTTAAAGTTAGAATCGATCGGGCTGTCTTTATCGCAAATCATAGAAACGATCATCTCAGACATAGGTCCCACCGCACACAAAAAGAACATCAAACTGTGCGCCCATATTAGTACTGATAGCAACGATCAGTGGCTAGGTGATCCCACACGTATCCGGCAAATCCTTATCAATGTAGTTTCCAATGCCATTAAATTTACCAAGCAAGGTGAGGTAACAATTTCATTGACGACTCGAGTTGACAATGGCCAGCGTCTGCCCGTTATAACCATCACGGATACCGGTATAGGCATGGATGAACAGGGCGTAAAAGCTTTGTTTGAACGTTTTGAACAAGCCGATACCTCCACAACCCGTAACTTTGGCGGCACTGGGCTTGGTATGTCCATCACTCGCAATCTATTAACGCTAATGCATGGCACTATTGATATACAAAGTCAGTTGGGCAAAGGCACAACGGTGACCATCGCGTTGCCGCTTGAAGCAGATAGCAGCACCATCTCGCAGTCAAAAAAAGTTGAACTATTCCCTGCACCTGATTTATCAGGTAAGTGTATTTTGGTCGCCGAGGATAATGATATAAACTGGCTTATCGTCTCTACGATGCTAAAGCATACCAAGGCGACTTTGGTACACGCCAAAGATGGACAAATCGCCATTGAGAAGTTTGCAACAGTAACCCCCGATATCGTACTTATGGATATCCATATGCCGAATATGGATGGTATCAACGCGTGTCATCATATCAAACAACATAGTCCTAACACGCCAGTTATCGTACTCACTGCAAGCATTATGAGTGATGATATTGCAATGTATGAACGTGTCGGCTTTGATGATTGGCTCGGTAAACCTCTTGAAATGAACCTGTTATACAAGAAGTTATCCGTGTTTCAGTAAAAGGACGAACCACCGCATTCTAATTTACTTGATTACAGATGTAGCAGTAATGATGTTTGCGCCTTTTTCGGCATTTTTTTCACCACCAACAGGTACGAATTGTCAATCATTCGCTCAATTTCACCTTGTGGAATAGAGCCGTCAAGCAACACGGTGTTCCACAGCCTTTTATTCATGTGGTAACCTGGTAAAACCGATGGGAAGATATCTCTAAGCGCTTGCGCTTCATCTGGTTCACATTTTAAGTTAATTCGCCACGTTTCATTGTGTTTGTCTCCCATGTACTTGCCAAACGAAAGCGTAGCGAACATTTTGTCTTTTACCTTATACACATCAACCCCTTCGCCAAAGGGCTGACTCACAGTCGCTTCTGGTTTGTTCATAAAATATTGATGAACCTGCAGGTGATCCATAAAACCTCCTTGTTATTTAGCATGTAGTAACATGTTAGTCGTTGCGTAAGGATTGTCTCCACTGGCTATAGTTCACAGCCGCCAACACGGTATAAAATACAAACAGCACCACGGTTGGGAAATAGCCCTTGCTTACGTAAAGATAAATTGATGCGGCATCAATCACAACCCAATATAACCAGTTCTCCAGCACTTTTTTCGCGAGAAGGTAGGTGGCAACGACGCCAAAACAAGTCGTCAGGGAGTCCAAATAGGCAAAGTCCGCATAGGTGTAATGCTCCATAACATATCCAAGGGCTATACCAACCGCACTTGTGATGGCAATCAACCGAGTATGAGAGCGTAATGACCAACTACTGATCGGTAACTGATTTTCTTCATGTAGAGTGAGTTTTGCCCCCAACATTTGGCCTTGTCGCCATTGCCACCAGCCATAAACCGCCATTGCCATATAAAAAAAGTTTAGCAACGACTCCATCAACAATGCGCCATTGAAAAACAACAAAGTATAAATTAATGTACTGATACCGCCTGCGACCCAGCACCAGGCACTTTGCTTCATCGCCAACAGCATGTAAGCGATAGACAATAATACGGCGCTGTACTCCCAAACTGACATGGCTTGAAAGCCACTGATAACATGTTGGAAAAAGCCAACTAATTCATTCATATATTTTAATGCTCAATTGTAACTAACAGACTCTCCAATGCTGACGCATCCTTACACAGGCAATTGAAATCAAGTCGCATTATGTTATCACCCTTCTGGCGAGTACGCCTTGTGAAAGCCCGTTAAATTTCAACTTATGATGTATTTTTAGGTAAACGCGGAGTTGGCTTGAGCGAGGGGAGTCGATCCTTTGCAAAATCAATCTCCCCCAATAACTGAAGGGAACTATTAGTGGTAAAAAAGTTTATATTGAGTGGCACAAAAAGCCTTATCTTAAAGCTTGCTTACGCTGCCTTAAGATAAGGCTCTTGGCCTTTATGTTTTGCGTTGCGTTTAAAGCTACCTTTGCCTTTTTTCGCCTTTTCAACTTTGACTTTAAACAGTGGGCTGGTGACTAATGCTTTGAGTGCATTATCTTTTATTTCACCTCGTTGATGGGCGTGGCAGTGTTGTTTTTTACTCATGATAATTCCTTAAAATTGACTACTAAATCGTCTAATGACGGGGCGAATTATTGGCATAAATGCCGCTGTATGCAAGTAATTTTTATGCTGTTTTTTTGACTCTATCCAACTCACATTAAAACAAACAAAAACAAGGACTTACTTAGTTCACTGCTGCTTTTCCAGCAGATTAATCTGGTTTACTGGGTATTGTTATCAAACCTTCATACCTCACTCGCTATACTGTAAGAAAATAAATTTAACTTGCCAAACGTTTGAGCTTTATTATGCCCAGCATTGTAACCGATCACGGTATTACACTGAATTATCAGGATGAAGGGCCCAAAGAGGCCCCTGCCATTATTTTAATAATGGGGTTAGGCGCACAAATGACCGTGTGGCCAGAGCCCTTTTTTTACGGACTAGTTAAAAAAGGTTTTCGTGTCGTGCGCTTTGATAATCGCGATACGGGGCTTTCTACTCAGTTAGAGCAATATGGTAGTCCTAGCCTTGTACAAACATGGTTAAAAAAGCGCTTCGCATCCACAGCCGCAGCCCCCTATACCCTTGAAGATATGTGTCAGGATACATTAGCACTGATGGGCGCTTTACGAATAAAAAAAGCGCACTTAGTCGGCGCTTCTATGGGCGGTATGATAGCGCAATCTTTGGCTGCTAAGCATAAAAAGAAAGTGTTGAGTCTGACTCTCGTGATGTCATCTTCATCCATGCCCCGCCTTTGTACACGTAACTTTTTGCTTTTTATGCGCCTGCTTCGCTTGCAACCTGTGAGAAACAATGAGGCGTCCAGTATTAATTACCTCGTGAGGTTAAACCAATTAATTGGCAGTCCTGGGTATCCACAAGACGAACACACGCTCCAAAAACAGGCTAAGTTGAGCGTAGCTCGTGCTCATACTCCAAGTGGTTTCAAACGCCAGTTAGTCGCGCTTACTTACAGCGGCAGTCGGGAGCATTTACTGCCTAAAATAAAAGCACCAACTCTGGTTATTCATGGTTTAGAAGACCCCATCTTCCCCTTGTGTGCAGGCCAAAAAACAGCGCAGAGCATACGTAAAGCTAAACTAAAAGTCGTACCAGGAATGGGCCATAATTTTCCACCCGAGTTGATGAAAAAAATGACAAAATGGGTTGCCAAGCACGTCACTAAATCCGAACGAAAGCGACTTGAGAAAAAAGCTCGCAAATGTGAGCTGCACATCATGAAAAGCTAAACCTCATTTACCTGAGGTTTACCTGAGGCTACCTTCCCATATGTGCTTTAATCCATGCTTTTACTGGGGTAACCCATTCGTTCATTGGCTTGTAAAATGCCCCATGTTCAAGGCCAGTATCGATCATAATTTCATTAAACGAACGCGTTTGTGTACTGCGTTTGGCCAAAGCTGCGCAGCTTTGAGGGCCATCTGAGCGCTCATAGACCGATAGCACGTGGCCAAACACCTTTATATCTGTGTGTTTACTAGAGACAAGCCTACCGCAGCCAGCCAATATCACGGTATTAATCTCTAAATCTGAGAGCTTATCAGAGGCAACACCCGCGATAAACGAGCCTCGAGAAAAGCCAACTAATGTAATATTCCTTGCTGAAACACCTTTTTCAACCAATGTGCGTACCTGTTGATTTAATTCATAGGCGTAAGCAAAGGGGTCAGTGTTTTTAGCTCTATGGTGTGCAATTAAAGTATAGCTTTTATCAGCAAGTGCTTGTTTAATTGCTGGAAAATCATAAACCCCCCAACCGTTTTTAGTATTTATTGGTTTTGGGTTTGTTCCCTCAACTATGTAACCATGTTGATAAAATACAAATTTGTCGTTTGTAGATACAGACTCTGGTGGAGCCGTCAAGACAGTCGCACTCCAGCTATTGAAAGATATCAGCGCTGTGAGCCAAGCGCAGCTTACCATACGAAGTTTCATCACTTTCCTTTTCCTTACCTCACGTTATTGGTAGTTAAAAAAGGGGCGCCAATGGTTGCCCCTTGCCAACTGGTAACATTCCAGTGTATTTAAAACCGATGAAGTTGCGCATCAAAACGATGAGCAACCTCTTTAATACTAGTCGCTCAATCTTAAGTCTTACTGAATTGAAAATTTTTGTACGAGTGCGTAACAATATGATTATACTAAAACAATCTCTACTCTCAACTATGCTTGTACGGATAAGTTCAAGCTTGATAGTATAAATTTTGCAACGTTCGCTTCGCATAACCGCTTTAGGAGAAAGCATGGAAAATCGGTCCCTTACAATAAAAACTATGACCCCAAGTGAGCTGGATATTGCCGTTGAGTGGGCAGCATGCGAGGGCTGGAATCCTGGGCTCAGTGACGCTCAGTGCTATTATCGAGCCGATCCTAATGGTTTCTTGATGGGCTATTTGGGTGATGAACCCATCGCATCTATCTCTGTGGTGAAATACAATGATAGTTTCGGATTTTTAGGCTTTTATATCGTTAAACCCGAGTATCGAGGCTTAGGTTTTGGCTGGCAAATATGGCAAGCTGGACTGCAATATTTGAATGGCTGTAATATCGCGCTCGATGGTGTTGTTGCTCAGCAAGATAACTATAAAAAGTCTGGTTTTAAACTTGCCTATCGTAACATCCGTTTTGCGGGCACAGGCGGTGGTACAGAACCGCTAGCCAGCAACATCGTATCGCTAAGTGATCTGCCCATCGCTACTGTACTTGACTACGAACAGGCGTTTTTCCCTGCCAAGCGTGAAAGCTTTCTCAAATGCTGGGTAACCCAAGCTAACAGCCACGCTCTCGCTATCATGAACGAAGGAAAAATCGCGGGGTATGGCGTGATCCGCCCTTGTCGACAAGGCTATAAAATAGGCCCCCTATTTGCGAATAGTAAAGCTGAGGCAGAGCAACTTTTTCAAGCCCTACGCGCTAAAATCTCCACAACAGACACAATTTATTTAGATGTTCCTGAAGTTAATGACGCCGCGGTTGCTCTGGCTAACGACCATGGTATGGCACCTGATTTTGAAACCGCCAGAATGTACACGGGCAACACACCAAAGCTATCTCTCGAAAGAACATACGGCGTAACATCATTTGAAATAGGCTAATAAAACAAGGCGCTTTGACTTTAAAACCATAAAAATATCAAAGTTGCCTTAAACCTTTTGGAAAATCATCGCGTCATACCCTTAAAAAATAACAAAGGACTATTATGCTGTACCCAACTCGGCTTGTTTCCCTCACTCTGGTTTTCATTTTTTGTATACTTACTTCGTTGACAAGCAAAGCACAAACTACACCCGTAGCGCCTTTTCAAGGGCTTCTTTCTGTTTCACAAGCACATCAAGATATTGAGCAGTGGTTTAACTGGCTACATCAGACTCATCCAGATTTATCGCACAGCGTAGAAGATGTTGATGCCTTTTATCAAAAAGTAGTGCAGATCAAAAGCGCGATTAAATCCCCAATGACCGCAATGACACTGTGGCAACACATGGCCCCACTTAACTCCATGCTCGCAGATGGTCACATTAAGGTAGGGCATGGCTCAACGTCACAGTGGCGTCAATGGATTGCGCAGGGAACAGCATTGCTTCCACTAGAAGTGCATATAAACGATGACGGCATTTATGTGGCACGAGACCTAGGCACACAAACTAGCCGCTATCAAGGCGCTAAAATAGAATCTATCAATGGCATCAGCGCCACCAGCATGTTGCAACTCTTACTCACCAATACCCATGGCGACACACTGGCTTTTCGCCAAAGCGTGCTAGAAAGTCAGTTTAATCGCTTATTTTATATGACATTTGGCCCACAAGATTCCTTTCATATCAACCTGACGCACAAAGGTAAACCACACAGTATTACGCTCAGCGCCAAGGCTGCACTACCGAAAAGCCTCGCAACGTCTACCTTTGCAGAGGAATTCAATGTCACCTATCAAGACAACACAGCCATATTACGCGTGAACACGTTTGCATGGGATGGTTTTAAACAATACCTCACCTTTATGGACGGTGTATTCACGGATATCAAAGAAAAGAACATTAATCACTTAATCATTGATATCAGCAAAAACGGAGGTGGTAACGACGATATGTGGATGGCAGGCATATTGCGTTATATCGCCGATAAGCCCTATCGGCACTTTTCAACTTACCGCTCAAAGATTTTATTAAAATATCGTGATCCGGGGCAAATTGTTGGCAATATTGAACAAGGTGAAAATACCCGCTTAATCCAACCAGACCTACAGCTGGATAACTTCTACACTGGCAAAGTGTCCCTTCTAATAGGTACGGGTACTTACTCATCATCTGTTGTGTTTGCAAACACCGTACAGGACTATAAATTTGCTCAGCTTATAGGTACCCAAACAGGTGGTCGCAGCACACAAAGCGGTGGCATCCAATTCACTACACTCACGCACAGTCAGCTGCAAATGATTTCACCACGATTTTTACTGACCCGCCCAAGTGGTGTTACTCAAATGACGCCTGTTGTGCCCGATATCTCTTTGACACAAGCAAGCTTACCCGAAAATATACTTTAACGGCTTTAAATTTCCTCACCTTACTGGAGCCTGTATGTTTGGGCTCCAGTCCAATTCAGATCTCTAACATCAATCTAAACATCAAGTTTTTCGATTAAGCCAATCGTTTTAATTCGCTCATAAACCCACCGCCCTTTCCTATACTCTTGGCAACGATTTCAAACGCGGGCGCAAAAGATATCAAACCGCTTGTGTTTATTGTGACCTGGTATTTCACCATTCTCAGGTCAATGTAGTGAGTATGCAAATTAATCGCCCCCTTGCGGAGGCAGGTAAACTTTAAGGAAACTTACCATGAATGAGCGACTTTTTAACAAGCGACTACTGGCCAGTTTGGTCGGTTTGCTACTAATTTCTGGCGGTGCATCCGCACAAAACCAAGAAAAAGCCCAGATGAGTAAGCCTCAAGGGGCTATCGGCAGTGGTGTAGCCAAAGCAGGACAAGCAAAAACAAATCAATTTTGGTGGCCCGATCAATTAAATTTAGCGCCATTACGTGATCATGATGCTCGGTCAAATCCATATGGTGAAGATTTTGATTACGCCAAAGCATTTAGCAGCTTAGATTTAGACCAAGTAAAACAAGATATAGATGCGCTGCTTACAACATCTCAAGACTGGTGGCCCGCTGACTTTGGCAACTATGGTCCGTTTTTCATCCGCATGACATGGCACAGCGCAGGTACCTATCGTACATTAGATGGCCGTGGTGGCGCAGATGGTGGGCAACAACGTTTTGACCCACTCAATAGCTGGCCAGACAATGGTAATTTAGACAAAGCTCGTCGCTTGTTATGGCCGGTAAAACAACAGTATGGTGAAGCATTGTCTTGGGCTGACCTGATGGTATTGGCTGGCAACGTTTCGCTAGAAAATATGGGTTTTAAAACCTTTGGCTTTGCCGGTGGCCGTGCTGATGATTGGGAACCAGACTTGGTATACTGGGGTCCAGAGTTGGAAATGCTGGCCAGCGATAGACACGAACGGGACGGCAAACTTCAGCGTCCACTCGGCGCAACCCATATGGGGCTTATCTACGTCAATCCAGAAGGCCCGAGAGGCGTTCCCGATCCCTTGGGTTCTGCAAAAAATATTCGTACCGCGTTCTCTCGAATGGCTATGAATGATGAAGAGACCTTAGCGCTGATAGCTGGTGGCCACACCTTTGGTAAAATGCATGGTGCACACAAACCAAAAGATTGCGTGGGTAAAGAACCTGGTGCTGCAGACATTGAGCAACAAGGCCTTGGTTGGAAAAACACCTGCGGTAAAGGACACTCAGAAGACACCGTAACCAGCGGTTTAGAAGGCGCTTGGACGCAAGCCCCCACTAAGTGGACCTCTTTGTATTTAAGTAACCTATTGAACTTTGAATGGCAGCAAACACGCAGCCCAGCTGGCGCAATTCAATGGATACCAACCGATGAGTCGCTGCATAAAGCAGTGCCAGATGCCCATATCAAAGGTAAGTTTAATCCACCAGTGATGACAACCGCTGATTTAGCACTGAAGTTCGACCCTGAATATCGCAAGATAGCGGAGCGGTTTTTAGCGGACCCTGAGCAGTACCGTTTGGCATTTGCCAAAGCATGGTACAAATTAACCCACAGAGATATGGGGCCTGCACGTAACTTTCTTGGCAAGGAAGTACCGAAAGAAACCATGATATGGCAAGACCCAATTGATGAAAAAACCGCATCAAAGCTAGACAATGATGATATTAACGAGCTGAAAAAACAGGTGTTAGATTCAGGTCTAAGTGTGTCTGAGCTCGTTCGAGTAGCTTGGGGCGCTGCAGCAAGCTATCGCGCAGCGGACAAACGCGGTGGCGTCAATGGTGCCCGTATAGCACTGGCACCACAAAAAGATTGGCAAGTTAATAACCCCGTGGAAACACAAAAAGTCATTAAAGTGCTCAGCAACATCCAATCAAATTTCAATGGCGGTATGTTCAACAGCAGTCGTGTTTCTTTGGCGGATTTGATTGTGTTAGCTGCAAATGCGGCCATTGAAAAAGCAGCTAAAGACGCGGGTTACGCAGTATCGGTACCATTTATTCCTGGTCGAGCGGATGCAACACAGGCACAAACCGATGTGAACTCATTTAGCTTGCTAGAGCTCAGTGCCGATGGTTTTAGAAACTACTTTGACAAACAAAACAGCTATAAGTCACCCACTGAAATGCTGATTGATAAAGCCGATCAACTCAACCTGAGTGTGCCACAGATGACTGTACTGATTGGTGGTATGCGCGTATTAGATGCAAATTATCAGGGGGTGAAACATGGCGTATTCACCAATCAGCCAGGCACCTTAAGTAACGACTTTTTCGTAAACTTACTCGACATGTCAACAGTTTGGAGAAAGTCATCAGAGCAAGGTATATATCAAGGTTTTGACCGTCAAACGGGTGAGCCGAAATGGAGCGCGACTTCAGTTGATTTGATCTTTGGTTCTAACTCTGAGTTACGTGCTGTGGCGGAAGTGTATGCATTCGATACGTCAAAACAAAAGTTTGTGGACGACTTTATCAAAGCGTGGACCAAGGTGATGAATTTAGACCGCTAAACGTATCCTTTGTAGGCACTGAGCAACCATACTCAGTGCCTTTTTCCACTAACCACCCGAATTTTCTCCATTTTCTTTGCACGATTCAACGCTACCTTAGCGCCAAATGAGTTCTTAAACACTCATAAAGACCAATATAATCAAATATAAGGATAAACTAATGGCGTTTAAATTAAGCTCTTTGTGCCTTGCTCTGTCGCTGGGCCTATCAAACTATGCAATGGCTTCTTGTAACGGTATAGGCGATGGAGCCAGTGCTACTTTAGAGGGCGTTTCACTAAGAATTGCAGGTTCTGCTGAGTCCGAGTCATTTTCATTTAACACTTCGCAAGACACATTAACCGTTACTAGAACCGCCAGCGGTAACACCAGCTGCGATACATTTTACCTCAGCCAAATCATGTTTATTGAAGCCAGATTGGGCGCAGGGAATGACACCTTCAATGGACAAGATGTCGCAGTCATGCAGTACGTCTATGGCGAAAATGGTAATGACACAATTACCACAGGCTCGCAACAAGATAGAGTGTATGGTGGTGCAGGTAATGACACGATTTATGGTCGTGCTGGCAATGATATGTTGCACGGACAAGACGGTAGCGATGTGATCTATGGCGGCTATGGCAATGATCACATTACGGGAGGAAACGACCATGACCAACTGTTTGGCGATCAGAATGATGACGTAATCGTTGGTGACAATGGTGGTGATTTACTCATGGGTGGCCAAGGTAGTGACCTGCTTATGGGTGGTAATGATAATGACTATCTCGGTGGAGGGTGCCGTCTTGCTAATGCCAATAATGGCTATATTTACGAACAAAGTGGCTGTAACAGCAACAGCGATGGTGGCGACACCTTATACGGCGGAAGCGGTGACGACGTGCTAAGTGGTGATAAGGGGAATGACAAACTCTACGGTGAAGACGGCGATGATTATCTAACCGGTAATAAGGGTCGCGAAGACCGACTATACGGCGGTAACGGTAAAGACGCCCTCTTTGAAGTAGGCGATGGTGATGTCGTCAATAGTAGCAAATGGCACAAAGCATGGGGCAACGGCGGCGACGATATTCTCTTCACTTACTTAGAAAACTCACGACAAGAAGGTGGTAGCGGCAATGACGTCATTATTACTTCGTCAACGGAGTTTGACGCAAAAATTCAAGGTGGTAGAAATGCCGATTACATTTGGACAGCCGATGCTTTTCCTGAGGGCAGTTGCGGCAAGGGTGATGATAAAGGGGTATTATTTTTAAATAGCTGTGAGGGCATCACTTGGGTTGATGACTATCAAGGACTGCTATCTAAAGTTGATAAGAAAAGTAACTTCGATAACCCCTACTATGACGCCGCCAATGCTGTGGTAGAAATGCCTGGTTCATACACAGGCTTAAATAATGGTTGGCGTAGTTATGGCCCTCGCCCCACCGCACTATTCGATATAGTTTCCAGTGCCGTATTTCAACGCTGGTTGGAAGATCAATCTACAAAACCCTACTCATACTACGAGTGGCGTGTTGATTACAACGTTGGCTCAGGTATTTACGGCACCTATATAAACTGTATGGAGAATAACGTTGCTTATAAATGTAAGCACATTTTGCAACAAATCCAGACCTGCTACAACCAAACAGGTAGTGTGGTAGATTGCCAATAACACTTACTAACCCGGCATCTCATGCCGGGTTCGCCCGTTAAGCGTTACTCAACCTTTTGTTCACCCAAAGCGCAGACATAATAATGGCACCACCAATAGCAAGCCGCATAATGTCCGCGTCTCGATTCCAAATAGCCACGTTGACTAAAATGCCCGCAGGGATAAGCATATTATTCATAACAGCCAATACACCGACATCCACAACTGTAGCCCCTTTGTTCCACGCAAAATAACCCAACCCTGACGCTATGACTCCCAAATAGATAAGGACACTCCACTGCACAGCCGTTGTTGGTAAACCTGTTACATCGCCAAATGCAGCAAAGCAAGAAACAGCAACGGCTAACGCACCGATAAAAAACCAAGCAAATACGCTTTGCTGGGGAATTTCCTTGTCTTGCATCAGCCGTTTATACATCACCTGCCCTGTTGCAAAACATATATTTGCGCCCTGTACCAACAGCATACCAATCAAAAACTGCCCATCTACGCCTTCATAGCGAATCGCTATCGCGCCTATCACGGCGATTAAAGCTGCCACTAAAAAGCCGATATGAAAGCGCTTCGCCAGCAGGTCATTGAACAGGGTAATATACAGTGGCGTCATAACGGTAAAGAGCAGCACCTCTGGCACACTTAAAAATAAAAACGAATGATAGTAAAAGCCGTACATCGCACCCAATTGAATAGCACCTACCAGCATCAATTTGGCGGCAAGCTTTTTGGGTATTACAGACAGCTTTAAGAAGGGAAGAAATACACAGGTCGCCAAAGTAATACGCACCAGCACACTGAACCAAGCGTCTACTTGTCCTGCCAAATATACGCCTATCAAGCTAAATGAAAAAGCCCACAACAAGGTTACCGAAATAAGATATTGCATACAGCCTGCGCTTTACCCAAAAATGCTATCGTACACAATCACGTGTCGTGATTCACCTATTGTGAAGCTTTACTCACTCATGAGCCGTTCTTTTTAAAAGTTTGTAAAGGGTATCTATGCGTTTATTGGTGCGATAACTTTCATAGCACATGTTTACGCCTATCAATATTGTGCCGTAGAGCAAGCAGTAAGAAGTGAGCTGTTCTGAGCTACTAGGCACTAGTGCGCTCCAGCCAAATGCCAAAGCACATACGCTCAACGCTTTAACACAGTGTGACAACACGTTGGGACGTAGCGACGCTAATTCAGCTTCCAATTGAACTTGCTTCTTCATTTGTGCCAACGCGATATGACTTTCTATACTTTCTTTATTCATAATCTCTCCTTAGACAACGATAAAACTCCCTGACATATATCCAATTTGCCATTCCTGAACTTAAGCCCCTTTATTGGGTACTCAAATTGAGTCAATTATACAAGTCAACTTTATAATTACCAGTCCTATCTAGAGTAAATACGTTAATTTCTTGTATCTGGGATATTCCACTTGTTTTTATAGACTTTAATCTGTACAGCCTATGCTGGCTGCACACATAGTATTATTTAACTTAACTTTTCAGAAATATAATAAATTACCTAAATTTAACACAGTTGATTGATTTGTTTTCATCTTTGCAATTATTTGTTAGAGTTCTTTGGTCGGCTTATTCGACGCTATGGGCAAACCATTCGAAAGGATGGGGCGCAAAGTCACCGGTCTAAGGGGTCAACAGCCCTATGATAGCGGGATTGCTAGCGCAGCCAAACCATTCGGCTGCCTATCTTTCCGTTCCAAATGACCAAGTTGTTATTATTTGGAGCATAAAATGAAATTATTAACAAAAAGCAAAGCTGTCATGCTTTGTGGGTGTATTGGTATGGCATTAGGCTCTACCGCCTATGCCGCTGGCAAAAACACACCACAAACAGCATTGCCAATAAAAGCCATCAACAATTTACCAAATGGCAAACTAAAAACTAGCCTCAGCAAATTACCCCCTCACGCCCAACAAAAGGCGCTTGTACAACTACAAGAACTGGCAATTCCAGCTATTGATACCTTGCTGATGCAAGCCGATAGCAGCGGTGAGCTGTTCTACATCGAAGAAGCTTTGGTTGACGGCCTAGCGAACGATTCTGAACAAGCATACACGTTGCCGCCTGTGGATGTGTTTAAACTACACAGTAACCCAAGTTCTAATAACAAAGTGTTTTTAGATTTCGATGGCGGCATTGTCAGCGGTCGCGCATGGGGAAGCGGTGCCACTTTTGATTCAGCGCCCTATGATTTAGATGGCGATCCAAGTACATTC
This sequence comes from Pseudoalteromonas sp. MMG022, assembly GCF_021654245.1. Taxonomy (NCBI): domain Bacteria; kingdom Pseudomonadati; phylum Pseudomonadota; class Gammaproteobacteria; order Alteromonadales; family Pseudoalteromonadaceae; genus Pseudoalteromonas; species Pseudoalteromonas sp. MMG022. The sequence continues at coordinate 99,126 of NZ_JAKFZQ010000017.1, forward strand.
AATGAAAATGAACGCGCGCGTATTCATGACATCTGGAACCGCATGGCGGATGATTTCGCCGCCTTTGACATTGATGTCACAACAGAAGCTCCCGTTGAGTTTGGTCCGAATGTTGGCTGGGTGTTATTTACCAAAGACACCGATCTGTCTGGCTATGCCATGCCACATCAAGGTGCCGGGGGCGTGGCCTACGTGAACGTGTGGGGCCGCAGTAATTTTACTTACTATCAACCTGCGTTTGTGTACTACAACCGCCTAGGCAGCGGCGTCGCATCTTATATGGCTGAAGCAGGCTCTCATGAGCTTGGCCACAATTTGGGATTAAGCCATGATGGCACTTCCACGCAAAGCTACTATCCAGGCCTTGGCAATGATAGCGCTCCGAGCAGTTGGGCGCCAATTATGGGCGCCAGCTACTATAAAAATGTGACCCAATGGAGTAAAGGGGAATACCCCGATGCCAACCAAAATCAGGATGATATCGCGATCATCGCAACCAAATTAGGCATGACAATCGACACCGAAGGTAGCAGTGATAACCCTGTTATTTTGCAAGTAGACAGCCAAGGTGGATTTTCTGCGACTAACCGCCAAATAGACCCCGACAACGTATCTACAGGCAACAAAGGTAGCGTGCAAGTCAGTGACAGTGACTGGTTTCAGTTCAGTGTGGGCAGTGGTCCCGCTGAATTTATTGCCATCCCTGCCTGGGATGTATTTCCTCGCAGCAACAAGCGTGGTGCTAATCTGGATATTGGCCTGAATTTATACGACAGTAGTGGCACAGTGGTCGCAACTAATAATACCCATAACGATACCAGTGCTAGTATTCAGATAGATCTCGCACAAGGGGTTTATACGCTAGAAGTGTTTGGTGCTGCGGGCCCATATGCAAGCGACTATGCAAGTCAAGGCCATTTCTATTTACAGGGTCAAGTGACTCCTGCAACCCCTGATAATACACCACCAGATCCTAATCCTATGAGTTTTGCTCAAGCTCCAACAGCGATGAGTGATTCAGAAATTACAATGCAGGCTGTTAGCGCTATTGATGACAATGGTGGTGTCGTAAGCTATCGCTTTGACTGCACACAAAATGGCAATATCTGCCAAGGCAGTGACTGGCAAAGTGATACTGTGTTTACGGCAACGGCACTACAATCACAGACTCAATATTGCTTCAGCGTACAAGCAAAAGATTTAACAGGTAACACCACGGTGCCATCTGCAAGTTTGTGTGCTACCACACATACCCCAACGCCAAAACCTTTGCCCCCTGCTCCACCAAGCAATTTATCAGTGCTTGACGCTCAAGACGGTACCGCTTTATTAAATTGGCAAGACAACAGTGACAATGAGCTGGTATTTGAAGTACAGCGAGAGTCACAACACAAAAACGGTCGCTGGCAGGCAACCCAGCTGGTGGCACCTGTTAGCAGCAATGAAACCACATACACTGATAACAGCGGTAAGGGGACATTTCGTTATCGAGTACGTGCAGTGAATGAAATAGCCAGTTCTGAGTGGACGATATGGCAGGTAGTGAGCGTGACCAGCACCACAGACGGTGGCTCAGATAAACCCTGTAAAGGCAAAAAGTGTACTAATTAGACATATCTCCCTTAGATATCACCAAAAGCAGCCACTTGGCTGCTTTTTTTGCAGGCTGTGCTGCTCACATCACATTGATAAGGCCAATAATTCTATCTCAGCGGTCTATCGACTGCTCAGTCTTGCCCTAAAACACTTTTCACGGTGTCGAACAACATATAATGATCGTCACATAAAATAGATTTTTGGCTTAAATCTAATTGCTCTCCTTTGACCCTACCGGGTAAAAAACCACCACCACATAACGCCTTATGTGGGCATTGCTGGCAATCTAGTGGCCGATAGTTTTTAAGCTTCAGGAGTTTAGCAAACATGGGTTCCTGTTCCAGTTGAGAAACTCCATCAGATATATGTAAGTCCGTTTTGCATCCGCCATCTTTGGCAGAGCGGAAATAATCAGGGTATTCAATCTGACCTTGTGTGTTCACCACAAACATATTCAGTACATCATTGCCTATCGAGTCAATATGAGCCTTACTGCCGTGTAAGACAGTCAAAATGTTAAAAAATGAACGAATATAGATGCTAGGATCATCATTGCGCATCCAGATATTGAATAGCGCTTGTAGCCACTTTCCATAGCGGTGCTGTTTAATAACACTGTCATGTAATACATCTTGTTTCACGGTGTCATGATTGATCTCTATGGGCCAC
>NZ_JAKFZQ010000018.1:0-94529 GCF_021654245.1 Pseudoalteromonas sp. MMG022
AGTGCTTTCTTTTCCTTACCACACATACTCGAATCTAGAACAGATCTAGAATGCTCAATTCATATGTGTGCAGGACTCTTTTATAAACAAGCTTGCCAGAATTTGCGAGGTTTTTTAGAAGGAATGGTCTTGCAATTACACTTTTGTTTGAACCCTGAAAGCTACAAAAAATGGAAAGTCGATGACTATAGAACACCACCTCTAAGGGGTAAAAAAGGTCTGTTGCAGGAGCTGGAAAATCAATCATTAATAGACTCTAGACAAAATCTAATAGTGTCCAATCTTTATGATAAGTTCAATGGTTATATACATGGAAGTGCCAGCTTGATTAATAATAAAGGAACACAGTCTGGAGAGTGGAAAGGTAAGGTATTTAAAGTTGAAGAGTTCTCAAATTGGTCAAAACTATTTGCTGAAACGATTCAGATTTCATTGGAGCTATTGAGTGTTCATTTACGCCAGTACGAAGGTCTAAATCTGGGTGATAAAATCTGCAACATTTGTCACTCCAAGGATTTAGCGTGTGCTATCGAAGGGACTCTGCATAAATTTGCTTGTAATCAGTGTAATAATATAATGACATTTGATGGTGACGGTAATAAAAAGGTCAAAACCACAGTAACTTACCTTGAGCCATAAGTGCAAGTTGCCTAACAAACAATTTAAGAGTGATTCCTCATGCTTGGCATTTTCGATTTGGGGTTAGTTTCGTGTTTACGGTATCCAATTTGAGTCTATTGGTCGCGTGGCTCACACCTTAATTGGGCGTTGTAACAATGTCTGCTATTGGCACAAAGCACGCATTCGTCATAACTCGTTTCTGTCCAAAAACGAGCTGAAGTTAGCGTCCGCTCCCCGCTAAAAATTACCTCTCTGATAGAGTCAGGCCCTATTCGTTTAAACTCTAGGGCCACCAACTCTGAGTTATTACATTTAGTGGTGTTAGCATTGGGCTATTTTGTCGTGTTTTGATTTGCACTAGCAATCTCGCAACTCCTGCAAGATTGCTTTCGCTTTTTCGAACTCAAAATCCGTTATGGTATTGCGCAGCAGCTCTAACTTCTCTTTAGAAACAACGTCTTGCTCTGATAGCTTATCGACTAATTCAATTGCCTGTACATCGCTATTCTCTACCAACTCCAGGAGCTCAGTAAACAGCTTATCTAACTGTGCTTTTGGCATAGTCGCTTTACTGCTGTTCGTCGACTCTGATTGCTGTACTTTATCCTGATGATTTTCCAGTTCCTCATGTACGGCGCGCAGATACTCTATCACTTCATGCAATTGCCCAACATCGACTTTACCAGATGTTTTGATTTGCTCTTCAAACGAGGCTCCTTGCTCCGACAGATAATTTGCCGATAGGTTAGCCGCTGAGCCTTTGAGTGAATGCGCGATGCGTGAAGCATGCTCTGAGTCTCCAATGATCAATGCTTGCTCCAAGTTGATCAGTTCCTCTATTTGCGTATGAATAAATTTACCGAGAATATTCCAATAGGCTTTTTCATTGCCACCGATGCGCTCTAGCCCTTCATCAATATCGATACCATCAAGTTCAAAGCTGTCCTCATCACCGACTTTATCTGGCGCTTTTAGAGTTGGTTTTCCATCTGCTTTTTTAGCCGGTTCGCTCGCGTTGAGTTGCGCAGCAATTGTAGACACCATTTTATTGAAGTTTATCGGCTTACTGATATGAGCATTCATACCCGCAGATAAACAAAGCGCTATATCTTCACGCATCGCATTCGCGGTCATGGCCACTATGGGCAAATCTGCAAATTGAGGCTGAGCTTTAATTTTTTTGGTTGCCGTCAAGCCATCCATCACTGGCATTTGCATATCCATAAATACCAGATCAAATTGCTCTGCCTGTTCAAGAATTGCTAGCGCTTCCTTACCATGGTTAGCAATCGTCACGTGCAAATCGAGGGACTTCAGCATTTCAGTTGCAACTTCTTGATTAGTGACATTGTCTTCAACCAACAAAACTTTGGCCCCAGCAAATGATTCATTGCAACCTGATGGCTGCTCTGATTCGACCGTTTCGCGTCCTTTTATATCAAAGCAATCTACCACACAGTCAAATACAATCGATGCATTAATAGGTTTACTGATTATGCCATCCAGTTTACGCGTCAGCTCTTCATCAATATCTAACTCTCGACTATGTGCTGTCACTAAAATGACTTTTGGCTTGGGTTGTAAGTTGAGATCGAAGATGCGTGATGCTAGCTGGCAGCCGTCTATTTCTGGCATGCTCCAGTCAGTAAAAACCAACTGGTATGGCCGCCTTACAAGTTCATCGAGTGCTTCTTGAGCGCTGGCTACAGCGTAGGTGGAAAACCCTAACCCTTTTATTAGGTTAGAAATAATCTCTCTGGCCGCATCGTTATCATCCACGACTAGCACAGCGGTATTTCTGATAATAGACTCGGGGCATAACCATTGCTTTGTCGGCTTTGCCTGCAAACCTACCTTAACAGTAAAATAAAACTCTGAGCCAACGCCTGCCTCGCTGCTGACACCTATCTGCCCACCCATTAACTCAACCAAGTGCTTTGATATACTCAAACCTAACCCTGTGCCACCATATTTACGCGTGATAGAGCTGTCGGCCTGAGAAAAGGCTTTGAACAGTTTACCTTGCTGTTCTTGTGTCAACCCTATACCAGAGTCTTTAACTGAAAACCGCAGTATCGCTGTATCCAATGTTTGCTCTACCACATTTGCAGTAATGATCACCTCACCTTGCTCAGTAAACTTAATGGCATTGCCACAGAGGTTAATCAATATCTGCCCTAAACGCATTGAGTCGCCGATTAGATTAGTAGGGACGGCGGAAGGAATGTCTAACAGTAACTCTATACCTTTGTCTTCTGCTTTCACCGAGTTAACCACCGATACATTATTCATGACATCATCTAGGTCAAATTTCTCGTCTACCATAGCCATTTTGCCCGATTCAATTTTAGAAAAGTCTAATACGTCGTTAATGATCCCAAGCAGGTTATTTGCTGCCATATCGATTTTTTTTATGTAGTTCATTTGCTGTTTTGATAGCTTAGTGTTGAGCACTAAATGGCTCATACCTATGATGGCATTCATTGGTGTGCGTATTTCATGACTCATATTCGCCAAAAATTCACCTTTGGCTTTGCTGGTACTGTCTGCTTTGGCTTTTGCTTCGCGAAGTTGTGCCTCCATTTCCTTGCTTTGGGTAACATCAAGTAGCAAGCCTACAATACCAGCAACGCGATTATCCGCATCGCTAAAAGTAGCCTCATAGACCACCATTTCCCGCAAGTTGCCGTGCACATCCTTGAGGCGCATCTCATAATTGTGACTGCCAGGTTCGCTTAGTAACTTACGTTCTGACTCGTTAAAACGATTGGCAATTTCAAAACTGAAAATATTGTCGGGTCTAGCACCTATAACATCCGCTTCAAAAGTACCCACAATTTCATGAAATTGTGAGTTCACCCCCATATAGATACCTGCTCGGTTACGGTAATACATGGGATTGGGAATAGCATCAATGATTTTTCGGTTGAGCTCCAATTGCTCCACTAACATACGCTCAGTCTTACCTTGCAGTTCCTGATTACGCGCCAAGTGTAAGCCCACTGATAAGTCTCTGATGATGAAGTTCAGCCAATAGAACTCTCTTTCACCTATGTTATAAAAACTCCCCAGCTCCAGCAGGCCAATACAGTTTTCGGAAACACTCAGGGGAAAGTAATGTAACTCTTTGAGAAATATATGCTTACCGTGATGTTCAATGGCATATTGCTCACCTAGATTTATGGAGTACTTACTGTTCATTTTAACGGCATGAAAGTAAACCGAGTCAGAATCATGATAAGTGCTTTGCGCCCCCTGCTCATATCCTATACCCGAAACCCTGATCAATTCCCCCTCATGGCTTACGTATAAACCCACTAAAGGAATAGATAGCCTTTGACAGATAAATACAGTTATCTCATCACCCAGTTCTTGCGCGCTATTTTTACCGCGTAACGCTAAGTTAAGATCTTTAAGAATGTCACTATATTTCAGTTGTTCATTGATGTTCCCCAATAAGCGGTTCATAGCTTGAGCAAATACACCCAACTCACCTTTGTAATTTTTCTCAAGGCGGAACTCGAAATTATCACTATCCACCTGCGCGACCAATGCTTTTTGCATCCTTGAAATCGGCCAAATGTAATAGCGCCACAAGAAGTAAAACGACAGTGCGATGATGACCAGTAACACGCCTATGATGACATTTTGTACTTGCTTTGCTGCATTGAAGTGGCGCTGGTTGTCTTTAACCTGCGCTTCAAAACGAGTCAACATACTCCGCTCAACTTTGCTAAGTGTGGACATGGCATCGCTTTTTGTTGCCAAATAGGCCTCATCAAACAAAACGCTGCGCTTGTCAGCTAACATCACCTGAGCATGTTCTGATGCTGTACCACCGTTGTTCAACAGCTTTTGCATATTTTCAATTGCGCCACGTTCAATCTCAATCAACGCATTATCCATCTCTAAGGCTTGCTGTACCTGATTAAGTTCATAGCTGGTAATATCAAGTGAATGAAAGCGCTCTAGAAAAGATATGCCCAGCTCGCTGCTTTGCAGCTTTGGAACCTCCACATGGCCCAGCGCGAGGTTATCCCAATAATTTAAACTATGAGCGTCAATATTGGGGGCTTTACCCGCACTCACGGCAATTGCATAATCAAACAGTTTCAACCAACGCGGCTGTGCTGTAATAATATAAGCGCGTGCAAATAAACTACGATGGTCAGAAACCTGTTTAAGCTCCTCAGTCAGCTGATTTAGTGTGGCTAATTGCTGACGAGCGACTGATTCTGATGTTTGGGTGGTATCGATATATCGTGAAACAAACATTAAGGCGATGCTGGTCACAAACATAAATCCAAATAAAACGACAAAGAGTAATCTAAGCTGTAGCATTATTTCGTTCCGCTCAATTGGCACTAATAAAAAGATAGACCTAATATTGACTCTATGTTTGTATTTAGTGTGAGGCGGCATATATGGCTGAAAAGTTCACCGTATTGCTTGTTGATGACACATCCCTAAACCTTGCATTGATGTCAGAGATATTAAAAGACGAATATCGAGTGATCGCCGCCAAAAGTGGCGAAAGCGCATTAAATATATTGAACACTAAACCTGTCGATATCGTACTACTAGACATCATCATGCCTGAAATGGATGGCTATGAAGTGATAAAAAAAATAAAAGCCACCGAAAAGCTAGCCGATATTCCCGTTATCTTTTTGACTGCCAAAAATAGTATACAGGACGAAGAGTTAGGGTTTTCACTTGGTGCGTGCGATTATATCAACAAACCAATTAGCCCACCGATTGTTCAATCTCGCATACGAACACATATCCAAATTAAACGTCATAGAGACCTGTTAAAAAACCAAAACGCGTATTTAGAATCCGAAGTACAAAAGAGAACCAAAGAACTGTCAGATGCACAAGATGCAACCATTACTGCAATGGCCTGTTTAGCAGAAACCCGCGATCAGGAAACAGGTAATCACATTAAACGAACACAGCTGTATGTAAAAGAACTGGCCACCAGATTGGCAACCTTACCAAAATACGAGCATGTGCTTACCAAAGAAGTCATTGAGCTGTTTTACAAATCGGCTCCGTTACACGACATTGGTAAAGTGGGTATTCCAGATGCCATTTTACTTAAGCAAGGCCGCCTAACAGACGCTGAATTTGAGGTTATGAAAACCCATGCTCAACTGGGGTATGAAGCCATTGCTAAAGCTGAAGAGGAGCTCTCTGGTGAGATAAAGTTTTTAGAAATAGCTAAAGAGATAGCACGCTCTCACCATGAAAAATGGGATGGTAGCGGCTACCCCTTAGGGTTGTCTGGCGAAGATATTCCTCTAAGCGCAAGACTCATGGCAATTGCCGATGTGTATGATGCCCTGATAAGCAAACGAGTCTATAAAGATGCCATGCCACATGCACAAGCATTAAGCATTATCAGCGAAGGACGAGGCAGTCACTTTGACCCCGAAATACTCGATGAGTTTTTAGCAATAGAAAAGGTTTTCTATTCTATTGCTCAGCAATACGCTGATTAACCAGAATTAACCTACAGCGCTGCTACTTTTTGCATAGTTCACGGCGAGCTCGTGTAAGTAATCGTGGTATTACTTGCGAATTCAACGCAGGAATATATGACAAGCGTAGTGATGTAGCATGTAGCTTATCCCTAGTTCAGGTTGATTAATCCACCCACGCTGAACACACTCAACGTCACAATCATAATGCAGGCTAAACAGTAATCTAAAACTGCTCAGGTGGTAGCCGATAAACTGTTCAGGCTTTATTCAACGCCTGTAACGCTTTTTTATAAAGCTCGATAACGGGCTCTATACTATTGGTTTCTATAAAGTTATTAAACTGAGGAGAGGCATTGAGTTCGATAATATACATCTCGTTTTTATCATCAACAATGATATCGTAGCCAACCCACCCCATCGGGAACTCGTTGTGAATAGGCGCAACAAAATCAGCTAGCTGCTTGAACAACGCCTCGTCAGTTACATGAATAGCTTGTTCGCCGCTTTCCCAATATTTTGCATTAAAAGCAGATGCTGCATTGCCTCTTCGGTATGCAAATACAGGTTCGCCATAAGCACATAACAGCCGGTACTCAGCTTTCGTCGCAACAAACTGTTGTGCTAATGCTAGGTAGTCATAACTTTTTGATTGATGGTTAAAAATGGCTTTCAAGGCCGCTTCTGTCTCCAGTGCGCCCTGACACAAAAACACGTTGTCTCCTAGTGCACCTTTGTTGCGCTTAACCACGATGGGATATTCAAGCTCTTCATCAATACGCGCCAGCGCTGCAGCAACACTGTTACAGTGCTTATATTCGCTGTACTTAGTCGCCACGTTAAAATCTAGAAAATCTAATGTTTTAGGTACCCGAACAATATTCTTAAGTAACTGATATGTATGACTCTTGTCCTTACAAACACAAAACGCCACTTCACTGTTAAACGGTGTTTTATTCAGTTCAAAATATTGCCAGCCTTGATCCATTTTTACGCGCACAAAGTTTTGGTCCAAGTCTATAAATTCATATTCAAAACCAACTGCATCACACGCTTGGGTGAGACATTTTATATTATTTTCCATTTGTGATTTGATCTCGTTAGTAAACAGATTGGGCATATTGAATGCGCTTTGACATACAGCGATCCAAATTGGAGGTACACATACATTGACATGCTTAAAGGTTTTATGGTGCGAGCACCCAATAACTGTGCTCGCCAATGGAGTCGTAGATTAATCTGCGCGACCCATAAACTTTTTCTCATCAGTATTGATTCGGATCTTGTCACCTGCTGAAATATGCTCAGGTACTTGAACAACTAAACCCGTTGTTAATGTTGCAGGTTTAGTGCGCGCGCTGGCTGAAGCCCCTTTGATTGATGGTGACGTGTCTTCAATAACAAGCTCAACACTTGAAGGCAAATCTACAGAAACCGGGCGTCCCTCTACAATCACTGCCAGTAACCCTTTGGTATCTTCATTGATGAACAGTACTTGTTCTTCAATGGTGCTCTTGTTTAAGTTATATGGTGTGTAGTCTTCTTCATCCATAAACACATATTCATCACCGTCAATGTATGAGAACATCACTGGACGACGAACTAAATCTGCAAGTGTTAACATTTCATCTGCTTTGAATGTTTCATCAACTTTGCCGCCGTTAACAACATCGTACATGCGCATACGATATAAGCTACCACCAGCTCGACCTTGTGGCACCGAGCGCTCAATGTCTCTTACGATCATTACGCGGTTGTTGTACTCAATCGCAGCATGTTTTTTAATTTCACTGGCCTTAGGCATGACTATTTCTCTTAAAATTATTTTGGCAAAAAACTACCACGATCTTGCCACATAACCAAGCACCAAGGCCAGATAATTTGAGCTGATTAAATCACTGTGACTAACGTAAAATTAGCCATAGCGCATGTATAATCCCCGGGACAAAAAACAAAATACTTAATAGTACGTTTATAACTAAGTCTTTCCCTACCCCATTGTTTAATGCCACTGCAATCGGTGGAAAGATAATTGCTAAAATAATCAACACCAGTTTATTCATTTGCTTCTCCATGACTAAGAATATGCGGGTAAAAGCACGCGACGCCATGTCTGCTTGCCCACCCACATTAAAGGCTAATCTAAAAAACACGCTTTGCAATTTATTCTGGCAAGTTAATGAAGATAATAGATAAAAACCACCAAATTTATGCCCAATGGTTCTTCGTAAACATGGCGCTACTCAATCAAAAAAGTCAATGGCCCTACTATAATTGCTAGAATTCAAATTCCAGAGCTAATCTAAAACTGTGATCTTTTCCACTATGCGCTACTTCGCTAGCAAAGCCGATTTCCCATTTTAGTTGGCGTTGTCCTGCAAACCGATATAACCCAATAACCGCAGGCCCTATTCCGACAAAGTCTTCCCCTGTATACACTTCAATAGCGGGTTGAAACGCGGGGTCGAAGCGATAACGTAACTGTGCCCTAAACTCACTTTCCCACTCATTCTTAATCGCCCGTCCCCATTCTCTTACAGCGAAAGCATTCATAGTTAGGCTGACTTTGCCAAATTCTTTTTCAAACAACACTCCTAGGGTTGCTTCATAAGCTGATACTTTATGGCGTTTTTCAAGTTCGAATAGCATCCCCCAATCGGCCCAATAGCGCCCTTGTTCAACCACCTGCCAGCGCGCCTCTAGCTCATAAGCGGCTAAATCAAAGTTATCATCTTGGTCACGCTCGCCTATCATATACCCTTCAACGGTCACGGTCTCAGCGATAGCCCAACCAAGTCCAGCCCGCTGCGCCAACACATTGCGATCATCAGTTTGACGAGATAACAAACGCCACTCCACTTCTCTTTCAAATGGCAAGACATATGGGTGGTAAACTTTATCAACTACCATGCCATCGGCTCGTGCACTCACTGACATCAAACCAAGTGCACCGCACAACAACATTCTGATGAAAAGCGATTTAGTCATGCTCCAACTCCTTCACGACCTCTTGCGTGTTCACCTGAACACGCCAACATATCACTACTCCCATTAAGAGTAACGCCGATAAAAATGCGACTAGATTAGCCTGGCTGGGGGAGGCTTCGTACCCGAATAACGACTTTAAAATGCGTCCAACAATACCGTGCTCGTCTAGCCAAGCTCGTATATCAAAAGCAATTTTACTACTGGGTAACAGATCTATTTGTGCCGATAAATCAACAGCGTTTGCAATTTTACTTGCACTATGACAAGCCAATAAGGTCAGTACTAAAAACTGTAAATGATGTGTCCGTAGCCAAGCCAAAATAAAATACAGTAAGATACAAAAACTCAAACAAATTCCCAGCCCAAGAATTGAACCAATCAATAAACCTTGCTTGGCATCTTGCCCCCAGTAACTGCCCAGATACATCACGAAATGACTCAGGTACAGCATGCTCGCTAAAGTAATCGCCACCAGCTTATAAATACCTGATTTATAACTAGTAATAACACCAAGTACAGAGACATAAATGCCAACAAGCAGCACGATTTTACCGACCTCTAAACCTCGGTAGTCGAACCATTGACTGATTGAGCCCGCCGCAGCTAAAAATAAGGTAACTGCCACTGAGCTGTATAATACAGCTCTCCAAACAGAGATCCGAGATAACGAAGGCCCTATGTCACATTGCAATAACAGCACCCACAACAGTGCCATTGGCAAGAATTGATTTAAACTAATGATAACCGTGTTAAGGAGCATTTGAAGACTCCTTAACGATCACTTTACCCTGTGCGGTATTCGGTGAGAACTCACCAAAGAACCGATACTCACCCACGCTCAACGGGCCTATATAGATAGTACTTTTACGATGAGGAAATAGCACTTTTTCTCGGTTTAGGTCGAAACTATCAAACTCTTCCGCTGTGTCATCTTGATTGTCTATAATCAACCGCACTTTTTTACCCGCAGGAACTTCTACTTCGGCGGGCAAAAATAAATGATTTCTTAGCACAATATTTACCGAGTCAATCGCCTGTACTTTGCATGTAAAAAATAAGTAGAGTGTTACGCTAAGAGATACTAAGGTGCGCGTCACTTGCATAGATGCTCCTTCAAAAAGGTTACTCGTACTTTCAATCCTCCTAATTGGGCACGCTCTAGCTTAATTTGGGCCCCGTAAATTTCAGCAATTTGCTGAACTATCGCCATCCCCAGTCCGGCACCTTTTTCTCCTGATGGATGTTTGTCGCCTCCTACACGATAAAAGCGGTCAAAAATGCGCGCCATTTGTTTACTATCCATGCCGGGTCCAGAGTCTTCTACAATCCAACTCATTCCAGACCCTTCGGCGTCAATGGTAAGTTTTATTTTTCCACCCACAGGAGTGTACTTCACTGCGTTTCCAAGCAGATTCACAAACAAGGTTTTAAGTGTAAATTCACAGCCGAGTATAACCTGAGGCTTAGCATCCAAGCTTATTTGTAACTGTTTTTCGTCGATGCGTTGATAAAGTTGCGCCACAACTTCCTGACTCAGTTGTTCAAGGTCAACCGGATGAAAATTAACATGCCACCTATCAGGCTCAGTGCGCGCCAGTGTCAGCATTTGCTCCACAATATGGTTGAGCTGTTCAACTCCTTTTTGCATCGCCTGTAGGCTTGGGTGATGTATCTCTTGCGCTAAGTTGTGAAGATTGATTTTTAAACTGCTAATCGGGGTTTTAAGTTCGTGAGCTGCGTCCGCTGCAAAAAAACGTTCACGCATATAAGCTTTCTCAACCTTGCCAAACAAGCTGTTTAATCGCTCTATCACGGGGGCTACTTCAGCATCTTCACTGGTAATAACCAACTTACTAAAGTCGCGTGCATTTCGTTCTTTTAGTTCGTGAGATAAAGTCGTTAAGGGCCGAAGCGCACGGTAGATGTACCAAGCAATAAACACAGCTAGTAACGGCATTGCCATCACCAATGGCGTCATCGCTGAGAGGATCAAACTTTCTGAAAGTAAATAACGTTTTTGAATAGGTTCTGCCAATAGTAAGCGCTTATCTTGCTTATGTAATACAAAAATTCTCAAGCGGGTGCCAGCAATATTCTCAGTCGCAAAACCAACTTCGTCCATAAGTGATACAGGCATTTTTGCAAGCAGCTTTGCCGTATAGACCAAGTGGTCTTGGCGCCACAACTGCCCGTATAAACTTTGTTGCTCAGGCCAATGTTCCGCGGGAGTCTCAATCAACACCTGTGCCATACTCATTAACTGCAAATCTAATTGTCGCTGCGCTTCTTCCATGCTCCTGTGATAACCATTTAGCAACGCCATAAACGCAGTCAAAATCACCATAGAGAGCAAAATCATGGTCAATCTGCGGCTAATAGATAGACGCCCCCTTCTTTGCGATGTCGCGATCGTTTGTATTTGTGATCTATTTTGCAACGACATAACCGATGCCACGCAGCGTCTTGATAAAATCTTTTGGTAACTTTTTGCGCAAGTTATGGATGTGAACTTCAATAGCATTGGAACCGAGCTCTTCTCCCCACTGATATAGCTTACTTTCCAACTGATTTTTTGACAGCACTCTCCCTGCATTCTCCATCAGCGCTTTCAACAACATAAACTCTTTTCTCGGTAACGATATAGGGAGTGCATCAACACACACTTGATGAGCGGCCAAGTCCAATTGCACATTCTGACATTGCAAAATACTACTACTTTGACTACCCAAACGCCTACTGATAACTCGCAGACGGGCAAATAGTTCTTTAGCCTCGAACGGTTTGGCTAAGTAATCATCAGCTCCTAAATCGAGCCCCCTGATTTTATCTTCTACGCTATCTCTGGCAGTTAAAATAAGCACTGCTAACTGATTTTTTTGTTTTTGTATGACCTTTAACAAATCCAAGCCATCACCGTCAGGCAGTCCTAAGTCGAGCACTACAAGTTCAATTTCCCCATTGTTGAGCATCTTATTAGCCTCATTGGCAGTGCCTGCATGCTCAACCGTATATCCTTCTTTTTGTAAGGAATGAACCAGACCCTGAGCCAACAAGGCATCATCTTCAACCAGTAATAATCTCATCGTTTATGTGTTAACTTTTTCTCAACTTTGGCTATTAACATGTCTACTTCCTGCTGGCGATAAAAGTCAGCCTTTTCTCGGCCTTCACGAGCTGACGCTTGCTTCGCTAACTGTAGGTGTTTTAGCGCTTTTTTGTAGTTTTTCTCATGATAGAGAAATTCTGCATAGAAGTAATTAATATCTAGCCCAGATGGGTTTATTTTTAAAGCTCTATGAAATAACTTTTCCGCTTTTTTATCACTACCAAACCCAATTGGCCAGCCAGGAACTTTGCTGTATAAAGTGCCTAGACTCGTTAGCGCTGAGCCGCCCAGTGCAGATTCATCTATCGCAATAGCCGCTTCTAGTTCTGACTTTGCAGCTTTTGCTAACCCAAGGGCACCTAAACCACCTTTAACTCCAGCATAGCTTGATTGCACAATACCGTACCAAATATGGCTCTGTGCTTTCTTTGGATACTCCGCAACCAATGCTTGGCAGTCTTTCAGCAAAGCTTCAAATGCCTTTTCCTGTGCATCATCTTGCAATTCATAGTTCACGCTTGCCCAAGATTTTTGCACCATTGCTAACTGGTGATTAAAATCTGTTTTAGCAAACCCGCTGGCACTCACTAACAAAATTATTGCTAACACTATATAGATAGCTTTCATGAGGATGACTCCTTAGTATTGAATTGACCACGAATACAACGCGCGATGGTCTTTAGTTGCTTAATTATGGCGCTATCAACAAGCTCTGGTAGCAAACCATTGATTCTGACAAATGCTTTCTCAGGAAAGCCTACGACCCAGCGGCGCTTACGGCTATTGAGTAGTTGCATAAACTCTTTTGCGACACGTTCAGGAGAATCTACGTTGTTACCCAACTCTTTGTTCAACGAGCGCATATCATCATCGTTAAGGCTCGTATCTGTAGCTCGTGGGGCAAAATACTTCACGTTTACCCGACCATCGAGCTCTCTTGATAAGGCTTCACTAAAACCGCGTAAACCAAATTTACTAGCACAATAAATGCTTTGATATGGAAACCCGATGTAACCAAATGCCGATCCGACGTTGATGACTGTCCCTGAAGATTGACTAAGTTGCACCAAAAAGCTCTGGGTTAACAACATCGGAACGTGGAGGTTAAGCACTAACTGTTGCTGAATATCCTCGGGCGACATATCTGAAAATGCGCGTACCTTATTCCCTCCCGCACAATTAACCAGCAGGGCTACTCCACCCATTGTGAGCGCATGTAAAACCACTTTCCTATGGCTTTGAGGCTGTGCCAGATCAATTGCCAGATACTCATGTTGAGGCCCCAGTTGATGCCGCAATAAAGATAACTTTTCTTCATTTCGCCCTAATAGCAAGCAGCGCCAACCAGCGTTACTAAGCTGTCGTGCGATGGCTGCACCTATGCCACCCGAAGCGCCTGTGACAACTGCAAGTTTACTTTGTGTCATGAGTCGCTCTCTCTATTACTATCTAGCTGTGGCATAGCCGTTATGCTTCGGAAGACATCCCCATAGAGACGATAGAAGCATTTCGCGCTGTGAACGATAAGTGCTTGTTCTTCTTTGCATTCAATCCTATTCATTAACCCTTTGAAAAAATCAATGTGTTCAATATCTAGTGCACCGTGAGAGGTTAAATAGCTGAATGCGCGTTCAGGCAGGTTTAGCTGCTCACTAATGTTCTTAGCGGCCTTATCTGCCAATGCTATCGACGTACCTTCGAGCACATTAACCATGCCAAAAAAGCACAAAGGGTTGACGCGGTGGATACTGTCATAGGCATAACTGACCATCATCTCGGTTGCGAAACTTGGCATTGAATAGCGGATGGCTTCTTTGTCAAAACCACACGATTCTAGATCGTTTAAGATCCACTCCTGATGCCCCATTTCCTCTTCAATGTAGTGACCAATAGCTTCTCGCAGCCATTCTTTTGATTCATCCAGTTTGCTACCACATGCCATCAGTAATGGTACGGTGTGTTTAACATGATGATATGCTTGTTGTAAAAACGAACCATACTGGCCCAACGTTACTTTTTGCGCGAGCACATCTGTTATGATAGGCGCCGCTAATAAATACTCACGTTCAGCTTGCGTGTGTACTTGTAGTTGTTCGAAAAAGTCACTCATTTCTTTGTCCTATTATTGAAGGTATAGACCGTTGATCACATCCACATAAAAATCAGCGATCGCTGCTCTTTTGGGCCGCATATTGTTGCTAAGTAACCCCTGTTCAATGCTCAGCGGCTTGCTAAGACGGTGCCAACGCAAAACCCGCGCATAATCGGGTAGGGATTGGTTGACCTTGACCAAATGCTGCTCAAATTGTTCATCTGAAATTGTCTGAGGCATCCATACCAAGGCACTCAAGAATGCTCTTGCTTCGCCACACACCACCACTTGTATTGGCCAAGACGTGTTTTGTAGTAAAGACTCAGGCCATTCAGGGCTGACATTGCGACCAAAACTATTGATGAGCACATGCTTTTTTCTCCCGATAATGCTCAGTGACGAGCCTAAATCGCGCTGCTCAATGGTTACAAGGTCGCCTGTGGCATACCAATGTGTTTCGTCATGAGGTTGCTCGTTGAGATAACCCAAAAACAGTGGCCCACGAATATATAATTCATTATCAATCGCTTTAAATTGAATATGCGCTAGGGGCTTACCAACACTACCGTCTTGCTCCACATCTGTGTTTAGACTCACCACCGAGCACGCTTCTGACAACCCATATCCTTGGTGCACAGGTATGCCCAAAGCGCTGGCACGGTTAAGCATTTGACGAGACACTAATGCCCCTCCTACCGCTACAAACTGCAGTGATTTTGGTGGAAGCCAACCTTGCTCTGCAGCCAAAATCAAAATCTTTAATATTTCTGGCACTAGGACCAAACTATTTGGCTCGTACTGCGTAATCGCATTTAGAAGCAATTGATAATCAAAAACTTGGCTTCCTATGAATCCAAGTTCCTCAGCAGATAGAACCTTGACTTGTCCACCGCTGAGCAATGGCGCATAGATACCCGCTATGTTTTCTAGCAATACTCCAAGTGGTAATACACATAGATGTTTAGGTGCCGGTAAAGCAACACGTTCACATAAGCTACTGGCAACCGTAAATTGACTACTCAAAGACAAACAACACCCTTTAGGCTCTCCTGTAGAGCCCGATGTAAATGTAATTTTCTGGGTGTCAGGAAATAATTCCGTGGTTCGCAAGCCTTGCAGCTCGTATATCCAAAGGGTTTGGCCAAAGATATTTAGTGTTGTTAACATCGCCAAATTCGACTCTGCTTGGTCACTAATCAGCCATTGAGCACCTGCCTTATGCATCGCAAATTCACACTGAGCGTGCGTAAAAAAAGTCGGTAGCGGGAGCGTTGCGCTGTCTGTCATAGTTAAGGCTAAATCTAGTACCACCCATGCGATGCTATTATCTAATCGAAATGCTACGCAGCTTAACTGCTGTGTACCAATGAGATCCGATATTTCAGTCGCTCGCGTAGTTAACTCTGCGCTAGTGATACTTTTTTCGCTGTCTAACAGCACAACCTGCTCTGGCGATTTTTGTAACTGCTCAACTAACATATTCATACACACAGCCCTTTTTTCAATTGTTCAGCTTCTCGTGCATAGAGATCAGCCAACTTGGAAAATAGCTTATTGTTTGCTATCACTTGTTGTGCGCTGCGCAAATCAACCACACATACTTTTGGGTCCGCTGCATAGTAACTGCCATAATCCAAAGCACTGGCTACGCATTCGCTCTGCGCCACACTGAGTTCACAAATGGGTACCTCACACCATGCCATTAAATTGCGTACCTGTAGTGTTCCAGTAAAAGCCAAATACTGTATGTCGGTATCTAAAAAAGCACGTGTGACAACAATGAAATGACCGAGCGTAGCGCTGCGATGGGTGGAATATAAGTTGCCGAGTTCAGCTATCTGAGCGCGTGTCTGGCATTGCGGTAAAAACCTTTCAATTGGCTGTTGTAAGTACTGTTCAACAAATAAATCTGCGTTTGCTGCAAGACGGAGCCCGAGCACACAATCCCCTTGTGATGTTGATAAGCGACTTAGCAAAGGATAAAAATCATGTAGGTTCGCTTGGTAAGCACTAGCAAACCCCGACTTCACTGTTTGCTCAAGCTCGTCTCGGCCAATTTGTCCCACTTTTGCCCATAGCAAAGCACTGGCAGAAATCGTTTGATTGTGAAGGGGTATCGCGCTCATAAGCAGTTCCTCTAACGGTGATGAACTGACTGTAGATCGCCAAAATTAAGTAAACCTTAAGCGTATTTAATTTTGTAAAAAAGTTTGTTTCATGAATGGGTGCCTGAGTGTGAGGTAGTCATGTACTACAGGAGAGTACGAGACTGAACGATAGAAACCCCAGCCTCAATAATAGAATCAATAGCACGTGCACTTTTAGGCTTTGAGAAGTAATAACCCTGCAACTGATGACACCCAGCATCAGCTAGTATACGTGCCTGTTCAGCAGTTTCGACGCCTTCAGCAACACAGTTAACCTGTAAGCTTTGTGCCATGTGTACAATTACAATTGCCAGCTCTCCGCCATCAATGTTGCCAGTTAGGTCAGAAACAAACTTTTGGTCGACCTTGATGGTATCAAAACTCAGGTGTTTTAAATAACTCAAGCTAGAATAACCCGTTCCAAAGTCGTCGATTGCCACACGGATACCATGGCTTTTAAGGTCCAATAATGTTTGTTTCATAGTGTCTAGGTTAGAAACTAACGAAGACTCAGTGATCTCTATTTCTACGTTTATAGGGGGGACATTAAAGCGCTTGAGTGAGCATAAAAAGATATCAATAAATTCGGGTTCAATTAATTGCAATACAGAAATATTGACACTTAAGGTCAGCGAAGGCATTTTTTCCAGCCATGAAGAAAAATCTCTGAACGCCTTTTGAAGTAACTGCTCACAAACCTTGCCAATAAGGTTTGCTTCTTCTGCTGTGGCAATAAATTGATGGGGCCCAGCTAACTCCCCATCATGATCCCACCTTGCTAACATTTCGAGCTTTTCTAGTAAAAAACTCTGAGCATTAACAACTGGCTGATAATAGGGAATGAATTCACTGTCTTTTATGCCTTTAGCAATCGCTGACTCTTGCTCTATTTTAAATTCAGCATCCTTATCAAGCTCGACGCTGTAAAACTGATAATTACTTCTGGCGACTTTCTTAGCGCGGTACATCGCAGTATCGGCATGTTTCATCAAAGCGTCTGCTGAGTCACCATCTTCCGGATAGATGGCAACACCAGCACTGACAGCCAGCTCAACCTGCACTGTATCTAGCTCATAACATCCCGAAACAGATTCAAGGATCTTTTTAACAACTTTACCCACCTGCGCTCTGCTGCGAACCGCATCAAGCAACAAAACAAACTCATCTCCCCCCATACGAGATACTGTGTCACAACTACGGATACAATTAGTTAATCGCTTTGCCACTTTTTTTAGCAGCGAATCTCCCACAGCATGTCCCAAGGAGTCATTGATTTTTTTAAACTTATCCAAGTCAATAAAAACGACCGCAAAATTATGTTCTTCTCTTAGTGCTCGCCTGCAAAATTGCGACAAGCGGTCTTGCAACAATAATCGATTCGGTAAGCCAGTCAGCACGTCATGGTGGGCCAAATGACTCAATTTTCGTGACATAATGCGCGATTCCGTCACATCCTGAAATACCATTACAGCACCCACTATTTCTCCGTTTTTAAGGTAAATAGGAGAGATTGAATCTTGGATGGCGAACTCTAATTTTAAGTGATTCTTTACGCAAGTTAACTCAGGTAGCTCCATTAGCTTATTGTTCTTAATGCAGTAATCAGTCAACCCTCTGATAGGCTGCTTGGTATCTTCGTTGTACAGTGGCATCACTTCATCAAACGGCAAACCTTTTACTTCCCGAGTCAATTTAGCCAGTACCGCTTCAGCAACTGGGTTCATGTAAGTCACTTTGCTATTTACATCAGTGCATATCACCCCATCGCCAATCGAACTTAGTGTTACTTCTAACAGCTCCTTTTCCTGTTCTAAAACTTCTGCTAGTTCTATTTGCTCTGAAATATCTTGCAAGAAACATAACGTACATATTCCACTTGGTGTACCAAACAATTCAGCTTTTAAATTAACGGTTAAGGTTTCCCCTTCACTTGAGAGTAATTGTAAATTGGACAGCATAAATTTACTCTCGACATCTAAAGCATGCTTGGTAAATGCTTGCTGACCTTGTGCGGTCATAAAATCAGTAAATGGCCTTCCACAAAGAAGCTCTTTAGGCTCCCCAATCGCGTCTGCAAACCCTTGGCTAACCTCCTGAACTGTACCAGACGAATCTATTGTCAGGAGCATTTCAGGGCTAAGCTCAAATGTGTGTTTAAAGCTCTCATGCAATTGCGATAACTGAGCACTTGAGTGGGCGACAAGCTTCTTGTAGCGCCATACAAACAACGCAGTTACATAACCCACCGCAATAGAAGTGAATGCATAAAAGCCCGAGTCTAATAGCCCACTGTCCGCATTGATATAATGAAAGTTAAGGGCTGCACTTGCCAGCCCCCCAACAGCAAAGCTACATAAATTCAACGTCTTGAAATCATAAAAAACCACTGACAATACAAACAGCGCCACCGTTGCGGCGCTAAACAAATGCCATGAAATGGCCGCAGTGGCCACCATTAAACTGATCACAACGACACAAAACATCACATGACGAAACTGATACACCGATTGTAGATACGCGTCACCTCTGCCCATAAAGGCTAAAACAAAGGGCGTTCCAACAAACAGTGCCAATGAAGTACCTACCACAGCGCTAAATAACACGGTTTGTGTCGCTATTGTGGTTTGATACAAAACCAAAGAAACGCCAATAGCACCAAAAAGCATCGCTGGGATAAATACATAGGTAAGAATACTCGTGACTATGCGCAAAATGGAATGCTGATGTGAATCAATATGATGGTAACGTTCCAGTAACTCGCAGATCACGATTACTGCTATCATGTTGATCACTATCAAGGATGTGCTGAGTAAATTGAGCGCGGAAAGATAGGCTAAAGCAGCCCCATTAATCATTGCGATACATGTACACACAGCAACACGTACGACTAACCGTTGATTGATAAGCGCCCCTATCAACCACAAACTCACACCACCTAACGAAATCACAGCGAGCGCAGTTGGCGAATGAAATAAATACAATAAAACTGTCGCTAAATAACCCAAAACCCAAAATAACAGGTGTTTCATTTGTATAACCTAACCTTGGTTGACGTTGACGGGCTTGTGCTTAGTAAAAATATGAGTGAGATCTTTTGATTTATCAAGGTAAAGGCATGATACAAGCGGTTTTCGAGTGATTTATTGGGCGAAAGACTAAAATTTATCTATGCTCATAAAACCGTAACAGTTGAGTTTCACCCATGACCAAAAATGATGAAGCCGCCCAGGCTGTTAGAAATTTTGTACGAGTAGCAAACATAATCGCAAACTTAGATACTATTTTAACCGAAGCCAAGAATCTCTCTCTTACGGCAAAAAATGCGAGAGTTGTCGCACTCAGAGCCGGTGACTCTGCTTTTGGCTTTAAACCTATCACCAACTTTATCGACGAGTTTTCTGATCTCACCATCAAAACAACTAAACAAATATCACAACTATCCAGTCAGTTGTTTTCAATTGCCTTATCGGTGGTCAGGTGTAGTGATTTTCAACATCACTTAAATGCCTGCGCAAAGCACTCTCAAAGTAAAGCAATTAGCCACCTACAAAGAGGAATAAATCTAGAACTCATGCAAACCATTAAACAACTGGAGTCGGTAATTGACAATCTAGCAAGCTACTTTGAGGATATTAACAAGCAAATGCGCAGTGCCGAGTATATTGCCGTCACAAGCCGAGTGGAAGCATCCAATGCCGGAGAGTTTAGTGAGAGCTTACAGTCAGTATCTGACTTTATCACGGGGGCTGCAAAGAAAATAAAATCAGCTATTCATAATAATTTAAAAGAAATTAACCAGTTAAAAGGAGCATTACGTTGAAAGCAACCGAAATCTACAGCAGCGCTACACATACGTGGCTGGTACTTGGTAGGGATTCAAACAAACCAAATAATATCATCGACACCAATCAGTATTTAATAAAAAGTGCTAACGAAGCAATCATTTTAGATCCAGGTGGTATCGAACTATTTTCACCTATGCTCGCAAGCATACTCAAACATGTTTCTTTGGAGCAAGTCACAACCTTGTTTGCATCTCACCAAGACCCTGACATTATCTCTTCACTAGGGCTTTGGGATAAAGCTTTACCACAAGCGACGCTTCATGCCCCTTGGCTATGGGAGGGCTTTATTCGCCATTTCGGTATGGACAATATCAGCTATCAGCCAATTAAAGACGAAGGTGGTGAAATAAAAATTGGTAAAACCACACTGCGATTTGTACCCGCCCATTACTTACATTCTTCCGGCAACTTTAATGTTTATGACCCGACCGCAAAAATATTAATGAGCGGTGACATTGGTGCAGCTCTTGAAAAGGGTGAGCCGCCCATGTTTGTCGAAGACTTTGCGAGCCATGTTAAACATATGGAGTATTTTCATCGTCGCTGGATGCCATCAAACCGAGCGAAAGAAAATTGGATAGCCCGCGTTAAAGAACTGGAAATCGATATCATGGCACCGCAACATGGCCGTATTTTCAAAGGAGAGACGGTACAAGAATTTTTAGAGTGGTTTTCACGCTTGGATGTTGGTTGCGCGTGTAAATAACCTCAGTTGCACATAAACGAATTTGCGGCTGAGGTTAAATAAATCACACTTGCGCTGTGTAAGTTACTAGCAATCAGACCACACAGCTAACTCATTCCCACTGGGCTCAATAAAGTGGAATCTACGCCCCCCAGGGAAGCTGAATATATCCTTACTGATAGAACCACCGGCTTGTTGTACAAGCTCCAGTGTTTGTTCAAGCTGGTTACTGTAGATAACCACCAGCACACTGCCACTGGCGACACTTGCCGATAGTTCAGCCCGATAAAAGCCACCTTCAAGCCCAGAATCACTGAACGCAATGTAATCTGGCCCATAATGTTCGAATAACCAACCAAAAGTGCGATTAAAAAACTGCTCCGTTGCAGCTAAATCGTGAGCGGCAAACTCCACATAATTTATATGATGTTGCATATTCCTCTCCTTGTTTCGACGTATCATGAATTAAGAGCATTTCAGTATAGCTCCACTCCCGCAAATTCTTTCATGATTACTATGTGATTCAATACATTAGTATAACTCTCGGAGGAAGACTTGTTCCTGCATTAGACCAAAGTATATTGGTTAAAAATAGCACAGCACCGTACCTTTTAACGTGATACAACATGTTAACAATAGGAGATCGTCATGATCAAGAAGATACTTAGTCTTATCACTTATATATATTTATCATTTTTTAATTCATATGGTTACGCTAATAATTGTAATGGCATCAACGAATACCCCAACTGGACACAAAGTAATTGGGCTGGTATTTACGACCATGCTATTAGTGGTGATAAGATGCACCACTTAGGTACACTTTATCGTGCTAAATGGTGGACCAACTCCAAACCTGGCAGTAGCAGTGCTTGGGAAACGCTCGGCGCGTGTCAAAGCACACCACCTGTTAGTGAAGGGCCCTTTAACCGTCACGGTAAATTAAGTGTATGTGGCACTAAGCTGTGTGACAAAAACAATACACCAGTACAACTTAAGGGTATGAGCAGCCATGGCCTGCAATGGTATGGCTTGAATAAGTGCTTAACTGCGAAGTCACTTCAGGTATTAGCTCAGGATTGGCAAGCAGACATCATACGCCTGAGCCTCTACGTCCAAGAGGGGGGATATGAAACCAACCCTCAAGCATTTACCAATCAGGTGAATGAATTGATTGCCATGGCCAGCGATTTAGACATGTACGTACTGGTTGACTGGCATCAACTGAACCCAGGAGACCCGAATTTCAACCTCGCCAATGCCAAACAATTTTTTAGCGATATCGTTAGCGCAAACAAGGCAAGAGACAATGTCATTTATGATATCGCCAACGAGCCCAACGGCGTCAACTGGCAACGTATTTATGACTACGCCGTTGAGTTAATACCCGTCATTCGCGAAATTGACCCTAACGCGGTAGTGCTTGTCGGCACTCATGGCTGGTCTACATTCGGAGCATCCGATGGAGGTTCATTCAACGACGTATTGCTACAGCCGCTGCCATTTGAAAACATCATGTACACTTTTCACTTTTATGCTGCATCGCACTTAGACTATCACCGTGACATGCTGGATAAAGCATCTGATGTTTTGCCCGTATTTGTCACCGAGTGGGGCACCCAGAATTATAAAGGAGAGGGTGACAATGACTTTGTTAGCGCTCAAGCCTATCTTGATCTGATGGCCCGCAAGCATATTAGCTGGACGAACTGGAACTATTCTGATGATTGGCGCTCTGGAGCCGTATTTAAAGTAGGTTCATGTGCACAGGAACTTTATGGTGACGAGCAATTAAAAGAGGCGGGTGTGTGGCTAAAAGCGCAAATAAAGCAGGGACACTAGGCGGTTAAGAGTACAGGCTAGCAGCTATAAGCTGTTAGCCTGTGTTCACTGCGTTAAAATTTACCAACGACTTTTACCGCCGAGGTAACCTTGGCACTATCAACATAGCCAATGGCATCACTGTTTTGCGCAACAAAATCCAGCACTGCCTGCTCGTTATCAAGCCCTTCGGGCGGTGTGCCCTTGCCCGTAAAAATCAATTTTGACCAATAGGCTTTATATTGACTGCTTG
Organism: Pseudoalteromonas sp. MMG022; assembly: GCF_021654245.1. Classification (NCBI taxonomy): domain Bacteria; kingdom Pseudomonadati; phylum Pseudomonadota; class Gammaproteobacteria; order Alteromonadales; family Pseudoalteromonadaceae; genus Pseudoalteromonas; species Pseudoalteromonas sp. MMG022. The sequence continues at coordinate 23,042 of NZ_JAKFZQ010000018.1, forward strand.
ATTTACCAAGTACATTGCTGGTGAACTCATCGACAACACTTCCGCTACTTAATCCCACCGCCTGTACCTTGGTTCCATCACTAAATGATTTGGCTTTGCCTAGGTAGATTTTGGCGATACTGTCTTTATCAAGTGCATTGCCGTTGCTAGGGTGCACAATCACTGAAATCTCGGCAGCACAATGAGCACTTACAGCCAGCAATACACAAGTTGCAATAGTTTTTTTCATATTTGCCTCCCTAGAACACCAAGTCAATTGCAACCGCGATAACATCGTTATCTTGATTTGTCACGTCATTATCCAAGCGACTCCAGTCAATTTTAAATGCAGCCGAAGGATGAAAATCATAACGAGCCCCCAAGGTTACCGTGTTGGTGTTGACACGAGTTGCATTCAACGCGCCATTCATAAGGTCTCGGATAAGGGGGGCATTTGGGTTACTTGGATCCGTCGAAACGGGTACTACAGCGCCATTTGCAAGCGTGATTGTCGTTGGCACTTGGTTAAAGCGGCCATTTGGGTGCTTATCATCGTTTTCTTCATAAGTAACGTGTAGCGTCCAATCATCAAGTCGATAACCTGCAGACACATAATATTGCGATTGCTCTGGCAATAAACTATTGTCTACTTCAACTTCTGTATACTCACCATCGAATAGGAAGTTGTTGTAATCAATAGCAAAACCTAGCCCTAAGAACGAACCATCGTCTTTATCCACCACCAGTTGGCTGAGCTGTTCTTGTAAACCATAATTTTGCAACGCACCAGACAAAGCGACCAATGGCACAGAGTTATTTAGACTGATGCTCGTCTCAGCAACCACATAGGATGCACGTAACGTTAGCCAGTCTTTAGACATGGTCCAATTAAAGCCAGTAATGTCATTGAGGGTCGCGTCATCACTGTCTGTGATAGCGTTGGCCTTCCCCTCATAGCGCCCATATACAAATTGCAGCGATGAATCCCACTGCCCCAGCTGTGATGTGTAGAGCAAACTCATCCCCGTTGGTGTGGTTGATGCGAAACTATAGACCGATGTGGGTGGGCGAACCCAACGATACGCATAGCCTACTTCTATAAAATCAGAGTATCTAAACAAGGGTAAACGCATTTTACCCGCACTCAGGCGTAGGTGCTCATTAATATCGTATGATATATATGCCCACTCAAATTCAGCATCGTAATCCTCATGGCCTCGGGCCACTATTTGTGCAGTGGCGCTAATTCCGTCCCCTAAATCGGACGAAACTTGCAGTGCAAACATGCTCTCGTTACTGAATGAAATTTCATCTTCGTAGCCGAATACGCTCATGTTATCGTCGGTGGTAGACCCTGCAACTATTGAAGCAAAGCCATTGATGCGCAGGTCTGCGCCGTATGCGGTACCGTTTATAGCACAACATAAAGCGACAGCTAATAATCGTTTTTTCATAGTGTCATCCCAATTGATAAGTTGTTAAACATCAATATCTTCATGAGTATAGAAGCGAATTTTGCTTTTACCTTAATTTACTCAGCTAAGTACGCTAAAAAACGAATATTTTTTAATATGTTATCAAAACAGGTATATGAGAATATTTAACTTCACATACTAAAAAGCCTTCACAGCTGTGAAGGCTTTTTTGGCTAACATTAAGAGCAATATTGCTTGAGCCGTCAGGCGATTTTTCGAAGTAGCCCTTGGGTATTTTGCCGCATTGTTTTGGCAACCATAAAATAACCAATAACGGATACAAATCCAGCGCCGCTCAGCGGACCCAGTAGCCAAATGTAAGGGTGCATTTTGCCAGCTACATCAAACAATTGCTGCTGTATAATCAACAGCGCAATATCGCTAACGATAGCCGCGACAAGCCCTGCAATTGCGCCTAATAGCAAGAATTCATACAAAGTCGCCAATTTTATCAATTTTCCTTTCGCACCCAAAGTGCGCAAAATAACGACTTCTTGCATTCGTTCTGCAAGGCTTGCCTGAACTTGAGAAACCAATACCAATGCTCCACTTATCAACACAATCGCAAGTACAAACCCAATCGCCAAAGATACTTGAGCAATAATCGACTGAGCCTGTTCAAGACGGCTTTTAATGTCAATCATGCTGATCGTCGGATATTGCTGGAGCATACTGCTGATGGCTTTAGTATGCTTATCTTCGAGCTTAGCAGCACTAAAATAGGTGACTGGTATCTGGCCTGCCATATTTGGGCTTAAGATCATCACAAAATTTGGTTTAAGACTTCCCCAGTCCACACTTCTAAAGCTAGTGACTACAGCTTCAAAACGCTTCTCATCCACCAAAAAGCCAACTGTGTCACCGAGCTCCAAATCGAGCTGCTCTTTCCAGCCTTCAAACACAGACACTTCAATACGGCCATCTACTGTATTGTTGCTAAACCATTCACCTTCAGTAATTTCATTACCTTCCGGAAGCTGCGATAGCCAAGTAAGATTCGGCTCGCGATTGACGCCACGGCGTTCGTTTTCATCTTTTTGCTCTTGTTCTCCCTCTTGCTGAGAAACCCTACGCTCCAACTCATCACCATTTATTGAGTCAACTCGCGCATTAAACACTGGATAAAAGTCTTCATGGGTGATGTTGTGTTGCTCGAAAAATGATGTCAGTGGCTGAACTTCGTCCTGCGCAATATTGATGAGGAACATGTTTGGCGCGTCCTCAGGCACTTGCATCTGCCAGTCTGAGATCATGTCATTTTTAAGCACCACCAAGAAAAGCATTAGTTTGATTGCTAAAGCAAAACTAATCAGCTGTATGGCATTGGCGTTGGCGCGCTTTTGTAGCGTTGCTATCGCTAAAGACCAGCTAGAACCGGGACTCAAACCTAGCTTCCTACCCGCACTAAAAATGAGTCGAGACAAAGCAAACAGTACCGCTATGACCAGTAATGTTGATCCAAACAGGACTAGCGTTGTAACCAACTGCGCGCTAAACATCCACATTAGCAAGAAAATCGTCACCAAAGACAGGCCAACATGCAAACGACTTAACGTCAGTTGATCACCAAGATTGCGCCTTAATACTCGCAATGGTGGAATGTCGAATAAATCTAGTAGTGGCTTAAGCGAAAACATCAGTGCGCACACAATGCCAATAAAGATAGATATGAGCCAAGGTCTAAAGCCCGCTGCAGGTAATTCTGCGTCCATAAATTTAGCTAGATAATCAGCGCCAATATGCTGTAAAACAAAGCCAATTAGCAAACCAACCAAAATAGAAAAGCCAGTGACTAAGCTCAAATGCAGTAAGAAAATATTGCGAATAACCGAACGACTGCCCCCCAACGTCTTCATCATAGCAACAGGGTCATACTGGCGCTCACAATAACGCTTCGCTGAGACAGCCATCGCCACCGCTGCCAGCATGATACCAAACAGCCCCGCTAGCAATAAAAACCGCTCAGCGCGCATGAGGTTATCTCCCAATGGAGATTGCCTATCTTTAACACCTTGCCACGTTTGGTTCGCCTTCATTTGCGGTTTCAACCATGTATAAAACTCGCTCAACAGCTGCTCTTCACCTGCAAACAGCAAACGATGAAATACGCGACTACCAGGCTGCACAGCACCAGTGGCGGCTATGTCCTCATAATTGAGCAACACACGGCGATTACCCGCCAATGAAAAGAAGGGGGCATCCGGTTCGCTAACCAATACTTTGCCAACGATAAAATTGCCAGCTCCGAGCTCCACGCTGTCACCCACTTTTAGTCCCAAGCTATAAAACAGCCCTTCACTTAACCACAACTGCCCTACCTCTGGCGCGCCACGAATCTCGTAGGGCTGTCCATCCAAGCTGTCTTTCAGTGTTACCTCTCCGCGCAAAGGATATGTGTTGGACACCGCTTTGACTGAGCCTAGAACCAGTTCGTCATTGGCAAATAGCATAGAATCAAAATACATCATCTTTGCGGTTTGCAGCCCAAGCGCTATACCGTGTTCTAAAATTTCAGGGCTGATGGCATGGTTGCTCGATAAACGGCGATCTGCGGCGATAAAGTCACTGGTTTTTTGCTCTATATTCAAACCGATACGTTCAGTCACCGAAGACAAGCTGAACACCGTCAACACAGCAAGTGCGATCGCTGCGAAAATAATCGACAGCTCACCCCGTTGAAACTCTCTTGAAAATAGTTTTAATGCTAATTTAACCCACATTGGCAGCCTCTCCTTCACGAATCGTTTCGAGTTTTCCGCCCTCAATATGGATGATTCGGTCGCATTGATGAGCAAGCTGTTCATCATGGGTTACCAGTACCAAAGTGGTGCCATTTTGTTTGTTTAAATCAAACAAAAGTTTTTCTATCATGTGGCCATTTTTGCTGTCGAGGTTAGCTGAGGGTTCGTCCGCAAACAAAATCTTAGGCGTGCCAATAAATGCACGAGCGATAGCCACTCGCTGCTGCTCCCCGCCTGATAGCTGAGAAGGATAGTGCTCTAAGCGATGAGACAAACCTACTTTTTCTAACAAGTCGATGGCTTGCTGTTTGGCATTTTTGTCACCTGCAAGCTCAGCTGGTAACATTACATTCTCAAGTGCCGTTAAGCTTTGTACCAGCATAAATGACTGAAATACGAAACCGACTTTCTCAGCTCGTAACTGAGCACGTTGCTCTTCGTCCATCTCCCCTAACGGCTCAGAATCTAAGATAATTTCACCTTGCGTCGCGACATCTAGACCAGCCAACAAACTCAATAATGTTGACTTACCTGACCCTGAAGCGCCCACAATCGCAACTGACTCCCCCGACTTGACAGTAAAATTGATATCACTGAGGATAGTGAGCTCGCCCTCAAAGGTGTTTACACGCTTGGTAAGCCCCGAGACATTAATAATATTTAACTGAGAAAATACTGACATGACACGTTTTTTCCTAAAGTTCTTTGTAGTTTTCTTGCTGACTGTGCAACCGTTCAGCAGCTTCGCAAAAGATAAAATTATGATAATTGGTGATAGCTTAAGCGCAGGCTACGGACTTGAACAAGCACAAGCTTGGGTTAATTTGTTACAAAATAAATACGTTGCTCAGCAAAAACCGATCGAAATTATTAATACGGCGATTAGCGGACAAACCACAGACAACGCGCTACTTAAGATTGACGCTTGGCTGGTAGCACATCAACCGAGTCACGTACTCATAGAGCTGGGCGGTAATGATGGTATTCGTGGCTTTCCAATAAAGTTATTGCAAAAACACCTAAAAGAATTAGTCACAAAAAGTCAGCAAGCGGGCGCGCATGTGGCGTTAATGGAAATTCAGATCCCGCCTAATTTAGGACCTAGATACACCACGATGTTCACCGACAGTTACAAAAAGGTAGCTGACAGCACAGACGCATACTTGATGCCCTATTTTATGGAACCTGTGGCCGTAGATCCAACGCTGATGCAGGATGATAACTTGCACCCTAACGCAAAAGCTCAACCCATTATCAGAGACTTTATGGACAAGGAAATCACTGCTTGGCTGAAGCACACCAAGAAATAGCTAAGGAAGTAAAGAAAATTGTTAGGTGTCTAGCTCTGGTCGCTAAAAGCTGACTGTTCGCCATGTTTAAACGCTAGAGCAGACACCACTCAGTATGATTAAGCTGACGTTTTAGTCAGCCATTTAATAAAGCTTCTTGCATCACTTGGTGAGGCAAAACGGGTATTTCTCATACCCATTTTATCGGCAAAGATAACATTACTTTTATTTACTGAGATTGACAGCACAGGCTGTGCAATTTGGATCACAGATCCGTTATATTCATATGACATAGAAAACTCACAAATTTATGTCGAAAATCGACAAATTAATTAAATAAGCTTCACTACAGTGTTGACGATATTCCCATCGATTAACGCCTAAAAAGGCTCGGTCCAGCCACGAGGATATTCTGGCTAAGTGGTCGCCGTACAATAATTCAGCTTTTGATTTTTTAATGCTGGCTTACTGGATCAGGGTAAGAAAGGACATTATAAACTGACCTCACGCATAGGTAGCGTTGGCCCAAGGAAAGAAATTTACCACCGACCCCAAATAAAAAGCAAGCAATTTTTGTTATTTTTTAAAATTCCAACAATATTGCCTGCTATGGTATCCAAATAACTGGCTTTATAAACCTGTCACCTTCGACAGATGTGTGCCTAGAGTTAGATCAATTTGACTGCTTGGTGCCTGTAATTCCACCAGAGCGTCATCAAAGTCTCCCTTACTGAAATGGTCATAGATATTGTTAGATAACGCATACGGCTCACTGGGCATACCTAAAAACGGAAATATCATTCGATCAAGTTCACCGTCTGCGTCTTTATCATGGATCACATTAATGGCGTACTTACCCGCAGGTATATTCTCAAACACAACGACCGTATTTGGTGCAACTGGCGCAACTACTTTTTTTAAAAAATGCTGTGCTTTAGGGTCATTAATGTTTAGATCTGCATGGTAATCAGCACTGTTGTCGTGGATCATTACCAGCAGCTGTCCTTCTTCACTCGTTACATTGCTTATATTTACAATCAGCCTAGTTGCGTCCCCTGGCGTTGGGTTTATGCTCAGTTTACTGGTTGATTGACAACCGCTCAAAACAATAGCAGCTATAATCATTAATATATTTTTCATGCTTATCTCCTTATAGTTTGAGTGATTAAATTAGCAGCTCTACACCTTGATAAATATGATTAAGGCAAGGTATTTTTGTAAAAAAATGTAGTGCGTATCACTGCTTTACCATCATGACTTTCAATATTTATAAGGCTATTTTGAATGACTAAACCTCGTATTACTATACATTACTGTGTGCTATGTCAGTGGTTATTACGAAGCGGCTGGCTTGCCCAAGAATTACTTTCAACATTTTCTGATGAACTGCAAGAAGTCGCAATTTCGCCAGCATCAAAAGGCGTATTTCAGATTTACTATAATCACGAACTGATCTGGTGTAGAGAGCAAGACGGCGGCTTTCCAGAAGCTAAAATATTAAAGCGCAGAGTCAGAGATAAGTTAGATCCAGCCAGAAACCTTGGCCATATTGATAATTAGACGATTAAATCAAACGCATTTTGATTGATTATTAATCAACATTTAGTTAATTTAAATAAGACCTTTGAAACTGAGTATTAATAACATAAGGTTAACCTTAACAAATAGCATGCATTCGACGTTGTTTTGCAATGTTCTCAATATGCTGTTATAAATCATCATAAAATAGGTACATCCATACAAACTGGATCAATAACAAAAATGAAATTCCGTTTTAGCCATTTTGAATTTGACTGCGAAGCTTTAGTTTTAACCAACAATGGTAAAGTATTCTCGCTAAATGAAAAACCTGCCAAATTGCTGGCTCTACTACTTACCAATGCTGAACATATTCACAGCAAAGATGAAATACTCGAAGCCGTGTGGCCAGGGCGTGAGGTCACAAACCAGGTTGTTTTTCAGAGCATTGGCCACTTAAGAGCACTGTTTGGTGATGATGCAATAAAAACTTTTTCTCGCAAGGGCTATCAATGGCAATTACCTCTCACCGAAGTGACCGACGATGAAGCCCCCCCCGCAACTTCACCTCAAGTTGAGACTCCCAAGCAAACTGCAAACAATGACAATAACGAAGATCTCTCAATACCGTCGGCACCTGAAGATAACATCGCCACTGACACGCCAAAGCCTGCGTGGCCTCTGGCGGCTGCAACCTTGCTTGGCTTACTCGCTGGTGCTTACTTTTTTATATGATCTCTTACAGCCACCACGTCCGCAAGCTCTGGATTTAGCAAGATATTATGCTCAAAGATTCAGACTGTGGGCTAGTCGTTATTGACGTACAAGGTAAGCTTGCCAGAATCATTGATAACAGCGAGCAAACTTTACGCAACATAAGTGCACTCATACAAGGTGCTAAGGCCCTTGATTTACCAATCATCTGGCTTGAACAAACGCCCGAGAAATTAGGCCGCACCGTGCCTGAGCTGGAAACGTTACTTTGCGATGAGCAAGTCATTACAAAAACCACTTTTAGTGGCTTCCTCAATCAAGCGTTTCAGACAAGGCTGGCCAATGAACAGAGGCGTCACTGGCTTATTTGTGGCATAGAAGCACATATTTGCGTTTACCAAACGGCAATGAGTCTATTGGATAATAATTTTGACGTTACATTGATAACGGATGCAATTGCGTCTAGAAACGTGCAGCACAAGCAGCTCGCCATACAAAAGCTTACACACTGTGGTGCACAACTGAGTAATGTAGAAATGCTCTTGTATGAGTTACTCGCCGATGCCAATCACCCTAAATTCAGAACCATATTGCAATTGATAAAATAGCGTGCCCGACGCGATAATCACATTATCTGTGATTGGCGATAGAGCATTGACTGCATATGCATTAGTTCGCTTTTTTACTTTTTATGTGAAGGGAAAATAGGTTTATTGGTCGCTCAGTTCAATTGCCTGAGTGGCTAGAACGGTTTGCAAAGCTTCATCCATTTTTTCTATAAAATCATGCTTGTATGGATACCTATCGGTGGCGTCTTTAGCATAGCCAATATGCGCAGTTCGCCTCAAAATAACACGATCTTCTACAATATTACTCAAGTCTAATTCCGGATGAATACGTTTAAGATTTCTTAATCCTAATAACGTAGAAAGCCTATCGTTAACGTAACAATCAATACGCCTTTTAGCTAACTTCATCACGTTCGAGAACGTGTCTTTATTTTCCCAAAGGTGGATCTTACTCTGCTTATGGGCTTGTCTGAGCAGATCATCAAGTATCATATAACCCGCATTCAGTCCGACGTTGATAGGGTGAGCAGTCGTATCTTCCGAGTCTATCCGTTTGAGTGAAAAGCCTTGATTACAAAATGCAACAATAACTTCTTCCAGTAGCGGTACTGAGTAAGGCCAAATAAAGGGCCGGCGTTTGATGTGAACATATGGAGGCATCAACGCAAACGCTTCACCATTTTGTAATGCTGAAACCCCCCTTTTCCATGGCACAGGATGTAGTTCAACCAAATATTTATCGTCAATCAGCCGCGCTGCTTGTTTTACTAAATCAACATAAATACCCTTTAACTCTCCATTGCTGTAATAAGTATATGGAGGATAGCTCTCGTCCACTAAAATCGTGACACGATATTGGGGATTTGCATGACTTTTCAATGTGATAAACACGCACAACAGCAGCGTCATACTGATCTGAATAGGTGGTGATAATTTATTCTGATACCCTGCAATCATAAATATCTTCTAGGTTGTATTGTGGATATGCCACACATGTGCCGCTGTGGCTCTGTTTCGGCACCGCTCCCAAAGCCACAATAGAAACTATAGCTCAAACATTCAAGTGGTGTTTAGATACGTTCCACATCCCCCAGAAAGGCATTGTGATAGAACAGTAAATGATATTACCTGCACAACGATAAACACAAAAATGGAGCCATATACAAACTTACGAACAGCCTAATTTCGGTACCATATTAAATCAGATTGATAGTTTCACTAAACTTGCAATTATCACCACCTCACTCTTTACTCAATTTACTAATATGACTGATAGTGCACAAACAATACAACTTAAATAATTATTTAGGATGATTTTTAAGTAAAAAAGTAAGCCTTTTTAACTTAGTCTTTGTATCTACCATGAGTATCGTGCACAATATTTAACAAAATCAATAAGTTCATTCTTTTGTGAACATATTTTGTAGGTGGTTCATGACAACTCAAACAATACCAAAGTCCAGTAATTCAAATGTTGAAAATTGGTACTTGGTCAATTACGCAAAGAAAATTACGCGACCATTCGGTATCATTGGGGCGTTATTTGGTCTTATCGCGCTCTTTGGATATGCCTTTAACATAGAGCCTCTTTACAGACCATTTGCCAATGGGCCTGCCACCCATCCGATCACTGCCCTGTGTATGCTTTGTATTGGGCTTATGCTTGGTGTGAGCAACAATACGAAACAACTCCCTTATCTAATTGTGTTGCCCTTAATAGTTTTTGTATTAACCTTCATCAGAATGCTCGATCTCTTATCTGGATCGTCAATGCTAACGAGCTTAACGCCATTTTCAGGGACGGTAGAAGCCCAACTACTCGCTGGCAAGAGTAATTATATGGGTATAAATTCCAGCATTATGCTAATGGGTATAGCATTAAGTTTGCTACTGTATAATCAGCATCACAAAGCTGAGTCGCAATGTTTTGCATTCATTTCGCTGGCTATACCTATGATTTCTTTAACAGGTTATGCCTACAACATAAATGATTTCTACGGACAAATGTCTATTCTAACCACAACTATTGGGTTAATTTTGGCCATTTCCAGTATTACCACAACCGCAGGTCACGGTGCAGTTAAGGCAATCTTAAGCCCATATATCGGAGGTAAAATAGCCCGTTTACAAACCATTGTCGGCTATTTGTTTCCAACCATCATGGGATACCTGATGGTGAAAAGCCTAAGCAGCAGTGAGAGCGACTTATTTGGTCTGTTTGTTGTCGCTATTTGTTGGTTTATTATTCTTATGATTGCCATATCTGCCATTTTGCAAGAACGAAGTGATAAAAACCGCCGAATCGCTGAACATCAATTAGCTCATGCTGCGATGACAGAGCCATTAACCGGTCTGGCAAATCGTCGTAAGTTCAATCAGGTTGCGGCACAAACTTTGACTGATTCGGAAAGGACAAAACAGGCCATGTGGCTATTCATTATAGATATTGATCACTTTAAAAAAGTGAATGATATTGGCGGTCACGATATGGGTGATAGAGTATTGGTTGAAGTTGCAAACGTACTAAAACGCTCGGTTCGCAATGATGGTCTCGTCTGCCGGATCGGTGGTGAAGAATTTGCCGTGATCCTAAGTAACTTGGATGGTGTAACCGCACACATTGTAGCTAATAATATCAGGCAAAACATTGCAGACATGGTCATTGAATATTGGAGCGAACAACATGGCCCTATCACTGCATCTATCGGCTGCACCTCTAATCAAGGTAACACTACCATTGAAAGTATGCACAAGCTTGCTGATACAGCAATATACCAAGCAAAAAATAATGGCCGAAATCAGGTCGTTTTTATGCCTAGCGTACCAGCCGTGTAATAATGGCGACAATGGGTAGACTCACCTAGCATTCGGTAAGCCTACCTATCCCTCAGTCCATCGCGTTAAAAACGATAAGTTAACCCCACGGTGGTACTGCTCCAATCCTGATCAACCGTCACAAGAGACTCAAAGTCAGGTAGAATTTGATGGTCAACAAACACACTTAACTTGTCATTCACCTGATATTCCAACCCTGCCCCATAACTAAAACCACCGCGAGTCCAGTTGCTATTATGATGATAATCCTCCACCATCACGCCCGCCTCATTAACCTCCCACCTTTCATTCTCAAAGTTAATTTTAGTGCGCGTATAACCTGCGACGCCATATACATTAAAACCATCTGCAATGGGGTAACTCAGCTTTAACAACAAGGAAGTTTGCAGATCAATGTCTTCTTTATAGGATCTTACCAGTTCAGAGGTTGCATATCGTCCAGACATGCCGGATGTTCCTGTGGCAAAGCGACTCTCAAATGCAACATACTGATTAAATTCATAACCTATCAAAAAGCCCGCCGCACTATAGTCTCTGTTTGACACATCAAGATCTTGCTGGTTGTACAATGCGCCCACATAAACATCATCATTTGCCACTGCATTGTGCGTTACAAGCGTGCCAAGCATAATCAGGGCGGTCGATAACATAGCCTTCATTTTTAATCCTTTTTAATAATTTAGTAATAATCCAAACTTGTCAGTAAGACTAACAATGGCAATAAAATTAACTTATATTTCAGTAAATTAATGTTCTAAGATTGTAAAAAACTGTTCAACATACGGATCCAAAGAGCGTAGCTATTGAGTGAAACTTGTTGGTACTTCATAGTTGCGATTGACGAATATTGGCCCTAAAGTGGGCATATGCGTTTTATGTCTAGGGAAGGGTTTATGAATACGCTAATGTTTATCTCGGATGTCTCTGTCACGCTGCTACTCACTAGCGTATCGTTGGCGTATATTGGTTGACACAACTTGTCTCAATTATCATGGCGATTGCGGTTAGCTATTTGTTATTCGCCTCCTTATTTATTGTGGTGGGCTGGTACTTTTGCTGTTTAAAAGTGTTTACACTACTCCCTCAGTGGGTGCTATTACTACCAATTGGCGTACTTAGCTTTGGCGGAGTAATGCTGTAAAGGTGCACCTAAAAAGACTAAAACTGTACTCTAAAGGTGGCACCTCCGTGAGGGTTTTTACAGGTAACGGTTAAGCGCGCATGGTGGCGCTCAGCTATCTCTTTTACTATCGCCAACCCCAAGCCACTGCCTGTCAAAGTTGACTGTTCTTTACGCCAGAAGCGCTCAAACAACTTATCCTTATTTTTCTCGTCAATACCGGGGCCGTCATCTTGTACTTCTATTTGGTTGTTTGACGCTCGCACAATGACGCAAGCACCAGCTTTACTATGTCGAAGTGCGTTTTCAATTAAGTTTTTCACCATAATATGTACTGCTGCTTTATCCACATGAACAAACTCTCCTATATCCTGCCCTTCCAAACATAGCTCTTTGTCCAAAGATAAAGCCAATGGGGCTAACATCATACACGCTTCTTGACTGAGCATAAGTAGGCTCAATGTGGTTTTTTCATTGCCAAACTGTCTTTGGGCGCGTGATAAATCCAATAGCTGTTGTACAACCCGAGTCATATATCCCACATCAGCCAACACTCCTTCAATGGTCGTACTATCCATATCGGCAAGTTGCACACGGGTGTTAAGGATGGCCAAAGGCGTTTTTAGTTCGTGCGCGGCGTTAGCAACAAAGCGCTTTTGTTCATCAAACCCAGTCTCTACACGCTCCATCGCCTGATTTAGTGAATTAACAATCGGTTGGATCTCTATGGGTAGCCCATTCGAGGTTAAGCGAAAACTCAGTTGCTCGGGCGTAATCGCTTCAAGCTGACTGGCAACCTCTCTTACTGGACGTACAATTGAGCGAATGGATAAAAACCCCACCAACATAAACACCCCAAATGCGGCTACCATAGTCACAATTGATACCTGACTTAGCACAGGCATCACCGCTTCATTGGCAAACTCACCAATCAAGTCGTTGCGTGCAAGGTCGACATAAATCGCTGTTCCTTGTACGTCATAATCAAGGCGGTAACGATCAATGCCTGCTTGATGGGAGTACCCCTTTGGTAAAGCTGAGTCCAGCGCCGCCAAAGCCTGTGAGCCAGCCTCAGACGAAATTGAACTCAGCATTACTTGACCACTACTTTGCTCTACCACTCGAAACGCAAGGTTATTGAACAGGGCATCATAGCCCCACTTTTCAGCAACATTCTCTGAGTGATAATGCAGCTTTTGCTGATCATCGAAATATAACTGCTGCACAATATCTTCGCTCATACCATACATACTGCTTTCAACCGCAAGGTTAGCGAAATTGATCGAGAACAAATACAAAGTCACCCCGATTAAGGTGAATACGGCGGAGCCTATTAGTAAAAAGTGCAGATAGATCTTTTTAGCAAGCGAATGTTGGCGAAAGTTCATGTAAGAATATACCCAATGCCGCGTAAGGTTTTTATGGTAGAGTCAGCGCAAGCAGCTTCAAGCTTCTTACGAATACGGTGTACTGCCACTTGAATTGCATTGTCCGTTACCTCAAACCCCAGCGCATAAATCGCATCATATAACGCGTCTTTACCCACAGTCAGTCCAGCATTTCGCAACAAATACTCCAAAATAGCGACCTCGGTCTTGCCCATACTCAGGTTGCTGCTGCCCACCATTACCCGTCTTGCTTTGGTATCTAACGCTAAATTCCCCTGAGCTAGCAAGTTTCCGGTGTAACTGTTTGGCCTTCTAAGTAATGCCCTCAGGCGGGCTTTGAGCTCATCAATTGAAAACGGCTTATTTAGGTAATCATCCGCGCCTAAATCTAACCCTTTTATTCTGTCATCAACACTACCACGAGCGGTTAAAATCAAGATGGGTACTGGGTTATGCCCTTGGCGAATACCTTGAATTACTTCTAAGCCATCCTGATCTGGCAAGCCAAGATCAAGAATAATGGCATCGTATTGCCAGCATGACAGCAATGCCCAAAGTTGAGACGCATCGTTGGCAACATCAACAGCATGTCCGTCTTGAGCAATTGCTTGTTGTATAAATTGTGCAAGCTGTTGGTTATCTTCGGTGATCAATATACGCATTTGGCGTTCAGTTTCCTTGCTAAACGTTACACTCAGCATGTTGTAATGCCCTCTTTGGTATGCACCCATGGATCACTATTGGCATAACGAACAGTATTACCAACGTGGATGAAACCAACCCACCGATCACGGCCCAAGCTAATGGAGGCCAAAGAGGGCTGCCACTAAAGGTCAGCGGCACCATGCCAATGATGGTTGTGAGTGTAGTTACTATAACAGGTCTGATCCGACTTTGTACCGCTAACTGAATAGCGCGTTTTTCACTCATGCCTTGCGCTAGGTTTTGCAACGTCGCATCAATTAGCAAGATGGTACTGTTGACCACAATACCTGTTAGTGCAAGCACGCCTAAAATTGACATAAAACCAAACGGTATACCCACCAAAGCTAACATTACAGGTGCCCCTAAGATGCCAAAAGGAATACTCAACACGACCACGCTCATCCACCTCAGTGAGTTAAATTGAACGATTAGGGCCAAGAGCAACAAAGCGATACCAGCCGGTAAGGTAGTCACCAAGGCTTGGTGAGCATTGTGGGCCTCTTCCAGTTCTCCACCAAACTCCAGCCGTACGCCATAGTGTGCGGCGATAGCCAATAATTCTGGCTGCAATGTTTCTAGTAATTGCTCTTCATCCACCCCAAGTGCAACATCACTTTTGATAGTTAACACTGGAGAGCCATTCATTCGCTGTGAAAAACTGGGGGCACCGCGCATATTTTGGCTTGCCAGTGCGGCCAATGGCACAACATTTCCAGCGGTATTAATGATTGGCGTGTTCAACAAGTCCGTACTGCTTTGTGAGGCCTGTGAGTCATAAATCACCAGATCGATTGGTTCGTGTAAAAAATGCAGCTTAGTCGCCACCAACCCAGAGCTTCTCCAAGCAATATATTGGCTGACTTGTGATTCTAGCAACCCCTGCTGTATCAGCAGTGACTCATCAAATTGTATATTCAGCTGAGTGCTACCGTACGTGTAGCCGCGACTTAAATTTGTTAATGCTTTATGCGTTCGCAATCGTTCCAGTATGGCCTCTGCGGCCCTCATGCTTTGAATGCGGTCATCACCCAGTATTCTTAGTTCAACGGGGCTTTCGATAGGCGGCCCTTGACCTAGTTCTCTTGCATGTATCACCAACGCCTCAAACTTCGTTTTAAGAACCTGATTAAGCTCACTGACCAGCGCTTTAACTGAAACGCCTTTATGTGTTTCAAATACCACTCTGGCGACATGTGCTTCACTGGGCTGTTGTACTAGATTGTAATAAAAACGTGGCCCCGAAAACCCAGCAAACATCCAGGTTTTAGTGATATCATCCCGCTCATTTAAGTACTGCTCAACAGCTCGCCCTATATTTGTGGTATTTGCAATATGACTACCTATGGGCAGCTGAATATCAACATACGCCTGATTTCGGTTTGTTTTTGGAAAGAACTCACCAGGTTGTGACTTAACGTTTATCAATACGGCTATGGCCACAGCACAATATAACAGTGTACGTCTGGGCGCATTGAGTGACGCGTAGGCTATTCCGCTACCAATCGTTTCTAGCCTATCCTTAGACGCCTGCTGAGCACGGCGTAACCATGCAATCTCTAAACTCAATAGCTGAAATAAAACCGGTATCAAGGTCAACGATATTAAATAGCTGGCGATGATGCACAAGATCACCAATAGGGGAATTGTTGCTATAAAATCAGCGACACTGCCTTTTGCCAGCAACATAGGCACAAATGCAGCAACCGTGGTTAATGTTGCACAAGCCAGTGGCCCTTTGAGCTCTGTTACAGCTTTAATTATAGAATCAAATTTGCTTTGTCCTTGCTCTAAAAAATGAGTTATCCGCTCAGTGACAATAATACCGTTATCAACCATCAACCCCAAAGACAATACTAACCCTGCGATGGTCATTTGATGGATCACTCCATCAAATGAGGTAAACACAGCTATCACGCTCAGTACCGCAGTTGGAATAGATAAAGCAACGATCAAAGCACTACGAACTGACATTAAACATAGCAGCACTAGGGCTACACCTGTCACACTCAAAAGTAGCGACTGCATCAAGCCTTCAATGCGCTTAACAGAGAACTCAGGTTGAAACAATTCGATGCTCACTGGCGCTTGAGTGTAGCGCGCGTTGATCTGCGCTATAAGTGATTTAATCTCCTCACCTACGAGTTCAACGTCTACAGCATTTGGCACTAAGGTAATGGCAAGTCCTAATACTTGCTTACCATTTTTCCAAAATAGCTCATCTGCTAGTGGGTTTGTCCGATAGTGAATATCAGCAATACTCGACAACGGTACATACGCACCGCTTGGGGTCAGTATCTGTTTTTGTGACAGATAGTGTACATCGCTCAGCCTATCAACAGCGCCAAGCCCCATCCCTGTCATGTTGCCTGATAGAGCGGCGTATAAATGTTGGCTGTTTGCCTGCTGTAACCGCTCAGCTAAATCCAAAGGAGACACTCCTGTGCTTAGCAGCTTAGATTTGGGAAAATCCACAGCTAACTGCAAGCCGGGATCACCCACCAAAGTAACGTTACGCACAGCACTTATAGCGAGTAATTGCTCACGTACCTTTAAGGCTAGTTGCCGATCTGATATTAGTCCGCCACCACTATCTATAGACAACAGGATCCCTTGCGTATCTTGTGCCCTGTCAACAATGTCGATTTGGGCATTATGAATGGTGCTTTGTAACTCGGCCAAGCGCTCTTTGATCCTTTGCCAGAGTGCATCCGTCTGGTACTCATCTTCTTGCAACTCAACATCCACTGTTGCGGATCCCAACTTTACCCGTACGTTGAGGCGGCTAATCTCATCGATACTGCTCAACGCTCGTTCGATGGGCTTTACGATAGAGTCCGTAAGTTGCTGCACACTCGCGCCTGGGCTAGACACCACAATAAAGCCATTTCTGTACGCAAAATGTGGATCTTCTTGCTTACTCGCAAAATGCCAGCCCGCAATGCCTGTTACGCAAAGTAGAAGCACCATACTCAGCGCCAATCGCGTGTTCAAATACCATGGCAGTCGATTTTTCACAGGCGTTCTCCTCATTTCTCAGAGGCTAAGTTCAGTGCCAACTTAGCCTCTGAAACAATCATCGCGTGCCCGCCCAAGTATTCGTTCGCACTGACTAAGAATGTATCTCCGACAGTGGCCACAGGCTTCACTAACACCTTTCGGGGAACCGCTTCATCAAGTAAAAGGTATGGACGATTAAATGGGTCGTAACGCAATGCATATGCTGACACTTCATAGAGAATGTCATCGCTCATAGGCAGTAAGAGCTGCACACTTCGGCCAAAGTGTTGCTCGCTGGTAAAGCTTTGCGAAGCGCTATCAAGTTCTACCGTCACTGTAAACCAAGGTGAGTGCGAGTTGCTCGGTAATGTGCGTTCCACCACACTCCCCTGCAGTTGCAGATCCAAACTCGGCACGGCTAAATTGACTAATGAGTCGCGTGATAATTTCAGCGCTTCTTGCTCAGGCAACTTGAATGCCACTCTATAAGCATCACTAGTTTGGAACCTAAGGATTGATTCACCGACCTTTACAAAGTCTCCAGGCCTTGTGTAAATGTCGCTTATCACACCAGCAGATTGAGCACGTATCTGATGATCAATTTGTAAATTAGCGATCTCCGTTAGCTGTGCTTGTGCGAGGTTCACCGACTGTAACGCTACTTCTTTGACTGCTACTAGCCGATCCAAATCGGCCTCGCTTTGCAATCCCAAAGCCACCAACCTATTTGTCCTTTGCTGTTCCTCTTGTGCATTTTGCAGGCGAATTTTTTCCCGCTTCAACTTTGCTTTAGCAGCATCCAATTGCGCCTTCAACTCAGGAGAGTACAGTGTTACGAGCACATCGTTTTTGGCAACCTGCTGCCCAGCACTGACATGTAATTGAGCAACCCTTGCTACAGAAAATGAGGCGATATCAAAGCTTTCTCTACCTTCGATACGCCCATAAAACACTTTATTTGGTGCTTTATGAGCAACTTTTATCGGTAATGAAGCAGCCTCAAAATATAAATCTTTATTTTCAAATAAAACCGCTGCATTTACCTGAACGGCAACAGTGCACAGCAAAGCAGTAATTAGAAACATTTTAGAAAACATAAACATAACCTAATATAATTTGAGCGGAGCCTGATTTATCTATCAAAGGTGAATCTTTGATTTCACTGGCGTAGCTGGTGTAACTAACATCAGCCTTAAGCATATGATGTTTGCCAAAAAACCAGTCTGAGCTCACGCCTACTTCATAGCTGACAGATCCATCACCTTGGTACAACGGACGGTTAGTGCGAGCCTCTGTGGCACTTACACCATAGTAGTAATCCACTAAGTCTTCGCTTTCATAGCTTGCTGATATGTATGGTTTTACTGTACCTTTTTCGAAGCGAATTGGCGTACCAAAGCTCACACTGACCTCATAACCTTCATGGGTACTGGTCAAGTCGTGGATGAGCTCCAAACCGAACTCACCAAAATCTGTATCGAGTTCCGCCGACACGCCCATATCAAAACTCATATCTCTGTCTTCCATGCCAGCATAAAAATCTGCGTCGTCTGCTTCATAGCCATCCAAACGTAGATGACCTGTGAGTGAGATTTCATAATTCTCAGTGTGAATGATTTTATAATTGGCTCTGGGGCCAAGCAGTGAGAAGTTGCCATATTGAATTGCCAAAGCGGGTACCAATACTGTTTCATTGCCTATGTCGATATAACCCTGATCTTGGGCAATCGCCGCAATCCCCACCCCCCAGCTAAATTCTTTATTATTTGCTTTGGGCTGTGCTATTGCCCCCGAACATGCCAATACCAATGTTGATAAAAATAGACCTCTAACCATCACTCATTTCCTTCTTTAGATTGTTTGTAAATTGAGCTAAGCATTTGCTCAACAATATTTGTTATGGCCAATTTAGATGCACAAGCTTTCTACAAACTTACAGTTTGGAAAAAGTTATAAAGAGAAGGCTGCCACTATAGAAAACAAGCTTCATGCTTTGCACTGTATACATCTCAAAGCTGAGGAAGGAGCAAACATTACAAGCTGTTGCCACGCTAATTATTTGCGAGGCCTATGTTCTTTAGCTACTTTTTAAACATCGCTATGAAGACTTTGTGCTAAGGAAACCAAGTGAAGATATTGTCCGTCGACGATAACCCGCAAAATAGAACGGTGTTAGAAAAGGCTCTCAATAAACAATACGATATCGTCTCTTCTGATGGCTCAGAGCCGATTATTCCTTTGCTGGAGTGCCACCAACCAGACGTTGTGTTGATGGATATTATGCTAGGGCAGTCTTATTCTGGCTACGATTTAACCAAAGAGATTCGAGCAACTCCCACCTTTGAAGAGTGTGAAGTCATCTTTATTTCAGCCTTGACTTCAAGCGAAGATAAACTTGCAGCCTATGGTAGTGGCGGTGACGATTACATTGCCAAGCCTGTCGACTTTAAAGAGCTCAAAGAAAAACTAAAACGCGTCAAACTGCGTATCGAAGAACGTAACTCGCTCAAAGAGCAGTATGAAATGGCCTCCACAACCGCCTTTACGTCTATGCAGCAAGCCAGTGAGCTGGGGGAATTAGTCGCTTTTTTTACCGAAAATTTATCGGTGACGGACATCAGTCAACTATTCAACAATATTCAGCGATTTTTTAGAAGCTCAGGTGTTAACTGTAGCGTTGAATTTAGAATAGCGGGTGAGTTTTATCAGTTCCCCGAGCAAAGTCTCACCAACTTGGAAAGGGAAATTCTGGAGTTGGGTCGTAGCGCAAAGCGTATTGTCCCATTCGGTGCCAATATTCTGTTCAATTCACCGCAGTGCTCCATGCTTGTGAAAGGTCTTCGTATCAATGATGAAGACGTAATTGGTCGCGTTCGAGATAATTTTGCCATTCTTTTGACCATCGTTGATAGTCGCATCGACTTCATTGAAGGTCAGATCGAAAAAGGCAATATTCGTAAAAAAGCACTGAATAACCTCAAGACTCAGCTGTTGGATGATTTCGGTACCATTAAAAACCTGTGCGAAAGTCAGGACAAGAAAATCGTCAAACTAGTGAATGACTTGTCTGAAGCAATCCAATTAAAAATCATTACCTTAGGTCTTGATGAAGAGCAAGAGTCAGAACTAATGTGTTTAGTAGACGAAACTAAGGATGTGGTTGAAGAAACTCTAGGGCTGTCGTTCGTGATTGAAGACAAGCTATTTAATATTACCGAGCGACTAAAAACCGTTGAATAAAGCAAATCTGCATTTTATGCGATGCCCTCTAGAACGAATTTACTTCGAGCGCGCCTCGAACATGACAATTAGGCCAAAGCGACTGTGAAAGACTTGAGAAACAACTCTACCATTCTAGCGATAGATGATAACCCCACCAATCTAAAGCTATTGCACAGGTTACTTAGTGCAAAAGGATATAGCCATGTTCACTTGCTTACGGACTCCCGAGAAGCCCTAAGCACATATAAAATGCTTCGCCCAGACCTGATCTTATTGGATATTAACATGCCATATATGGATGGTTTTGAGGTGATGGATGCGCTGTTTTCTTTGCAAGAGCCGCTTATGGCACCCATTATCGTTATTTCCGCGCAACAAGGCTCTGAGACAACTCTAACTGCATTAGAAAAAGGCGCACGAGACTACATTACCAAGCCATTCGAGAAAAATGAGTTGTTACTACGAGTGCAAAATTTATTAGATGCGCACTTAGCACATAAGCTGCTTAATGATCAGGCTCAGGTACTAGAAAATATGGTGGAACTTAGAACCAAAGAATTGAACGATACACGCCTGAGTGTTGTGCAACGATTAGGTATGGCCGCTGAATATAAAGATGAAGAAACAGGCTACCATATTTTAAGAATGAGTCATTTATGCCAACTATTAGCGCAAAAAATGGGGTTACCCCCAAAAGACTGTGAACTCATCTTACATGCCAGCCCAATGCACGATATCGGCAAAATCGGCATACCAGATTCAATTCTTTTAAAACCTGGTGCTCTAGATGCACATGAATGGGAGGTAATGAAAACTCACGCTCAAATTGGCGGCCAGTTGCTAGGCGATGATGACTCTGACTTGATGATAATGGCTAGAAATATCGCACTCACTCACCACGAAAAGTGGGATGGTAGTGGCTACCCTAATGGCTTACAGCAAGAAAGTATACCAGTTGAAGGCCGAATAGCTGCCGTAGCAGATGTGTTTGACGCTCTGACTTCTCAAAGGCCATACAAACAAGCTTGGAGTATTCAAGAGGCTATTCAATATATTACAAGCCACAGCGGGACCCACTTTGACCCACAAGTTGTTGATGTATTCATTGCCCATATTGACGATGCCATACTCATTAAGAATCAATTTCAAGATGAATAACACAGTGCAAATACACACAAGGTTGCAACCTCGGCGCTTTAACCAAAGTACAGGAAGCACATAAGCATGTATCCAATACCACACTTACTCCACAAACTCATGCTCTTAAAAAAGCGTATTGGCCAAGAGAGTTTAGATCCGCATAAACTGCAAGAAACCATTAACAAGGTCAGCAAACTGATAGAAGAAATGTGCAGTGGCCAACGTGGTAGCGCAATTTATCCTGAATCGCTCATCCGAACGGTTTTCATCAACCAGTTGCATGCGTACCAGACAAACCCTAATACAGAATTAGCAAAATCAATAACCCGATCTATCGACAACATTTCCTATATTTTGTCTCAAAATCATATGTTCGCCAGAAGTATGCGCGTCGAAATGATGCAGGCAGGTCTGTTGGATTACCATGAAAACGTGGTTATTGTCGACGACAATATACAAGAAGCTGAGCAATTGATGGAGGTTTTAAACAACGCTGGATTCGATGTCTGTTCGGTAAAAAATGTAGCAGAGTTAGAATCGTTCCTGCATACACATCATGAGTATGACGCGTCTAGCATGGTTATTTTCAAATGGAATCAAGAACCCACCGAAACACAGCTTTATCCCAATATTACCAAAATAAAGAAAATGCTACCCCATGATGCGTCATTAATATTGATGTCGTCTGCTATTGATATACAGTTACGATTGAAGGTGCTCCGTGTTGGCGTTGATAGGTACATCCAACTACCAAGCCATGAGGTTTACATCGCTAATATCCTCAGTACCCTAACAGAGAATAATAAAGTCGAGCCCTACAGAGCGCTCATTATAGACGACAACCTAACTTCATTGACATTACACAGCGCAATTTTGCAAAGCCAAGGTTTTGAAACCGTTGAGTTCAACAAACCGATGGAAGTATTTGAACATGTACATGAACTCAAGCCTGATGTGATCATCTTGGATTTCCACATGCCCGATATGATGGGCCCAGAAATGGCGACACTGTTGCGTGAACAGCCTGACTTGATGAGTGTGCCTATCGTATTTTTATCTGTTGACTCGGACTACTCCTCTCAACTCTATGCGCTTAAAACTGGCGCAGACGACTTTCTTAAAAAACCCGTTGACCATGATCATTTTTGTGGTGCTATTTCAGTAAGAGCACGCCGCTATCGCTTCAAAATGGCACTCAAAAGAAACCTACAAAGAGAGGTCTATGAAAGAGACAAAGAGCACCTAGCTATTAACTCTCATGCTATTGTCAGTATTACCGATAGCAATGGTGATATCATCTATGTGAATGACTACTTTTGTCAAATAAGTGGTTACACAAAAGAAGAGCTCATGGGACAAAACCACCGATTGATAAAGTCGGATGTTCACAATAGAGAGTTTTATCGTGACATATGGCATACCATTTCTCGAGGGGAAGTTTGGAAAGGAGATATCTGTAATAAGAAAAAAAATGGCGGCCTATACTGGGTTCATTCCACCATCACCCCCATGCTCAATAATGACGGGCGCCCTTATCAATACATTTCGATTCGCACCGACATTACAACCAATAAAATGCTGCAAGAAGCCCTAAAAGCAATGGTGATCAGCACATCCACAACGATGGGAACTGAGTTCTTTGAAGAGACCACCATTGGTTTAACATTGGCCACCGGTGCAACTAGTGCATTTATTTCAGTGCCAGCATCAAAGCCAAATACAATGAAAACTTTGTCGTTGTTCCACAACGGAGAGCACTTGGATTCATACGAGTATGAGCTTGCTGGTACACCATGCGAGCAAGTAGTTAAGAACGGGTTATGTTTCTACGAAGAAAATGTTTATCAGCAATTTCCCAATGACGATTGGCTAAGGGAAAATAAAATTGAAGCTTATATAGCTGTACCACTGACTTCAATAGAAGGGATCAGATTGGGCCATGTAGGTTTGATGAGCAATCAAAAGCTCTATAACTCCGACTACACAAAATCATTGTTAACGGTCTTTGCCGATCGCGTTTCGTTGGAATTACTCAGACTGCATAATGAAGAAAAACTCGTAAAAGCCAAAGAAGAAGCAGACAGAGCTAACCGCGCTAAATCCGAGTTTTTATCAAACATGAGTCATGAATTACGCACACCTTTAAATGCTATTCTTGGATTTGGTCAACTTCTTGAATCCTCGGAAGATCTCTCAAAAAATGACGCCGATGATTTAGCTGAAATACTCAAAGCCAGTAGGCATCTACTCAACTTAATTAACGAGATCTTAGACCTGTCAAAAGTCGAAGCTGGTAAGTTTAAAATCGACAATAAACGCACCGATATTTCTCAAGTCATTAAAGAGTGTACTAAATTAATTGAAGCAGATTGTAATAGTCGAGGCTTGACCTTGCACGTTGATAAACACTCACAGATAGAAGCTGTTTGTGACGGCCTTAGACTCAAGCAAGTGCTCTTAAATGTGCTTTCAAACGCGATAAAATACAACAAAAATAATGGTGAGATTCGCGTTGCCATAAATGAAGATAGCCACTTTTGCTCTATATCCATCACTGACTCTGGAATAGGTATTAGCGAAAAGGACTTAGAAAAAATTTACGAACCTTTCAATCGTCTAGGCGCGGAGGGCTCAGAAACAGAAGGCACGGGGATCGGGTTAACACTTACTAAGAAGTTAGTACACCTAATGAATGGAGAGCTATTAGTACAAAGTGAGCCAAATGTGGGGAGCACTTTTACCATCAACTTATTGAAAAAGTAACAATGACGTATTGAGTGCAGTAACTCAATGATGAAAGAAGCGTGCTATGAGGTGTTTGCAAAAGATGAAGGCAGTTCAAACAACCCCCTACTCCTATGTGGTGATTTTACTCGTTTGCTCGTGCTTTAGTGCACTGTATTTGATAGTCACAGAACAAGCAAAGGAGAATAGCGCAACCACATCAGCAGCAATCCACCAAACCCACCTTGATAGTCAATTAAGACTACTGTCCTCTATAGCGAGAAAAATGGAACCACAAGCGGCGTTTTTAGCTTGGAAAAACAGCCTTGATGAAAGCCCACAGCATACAACCTCCGGCTACCTTATCACCATTGGTACGCAACGTGTGATCGACAGCACTGAGCAAATGGCAATAGATTCCCCAGCAATACAGGTCATAAGCAGCGATGACCTGATTCTAGATGCACTGACAGCAACAGAGCCCGTTTTTTTAAAAGTACAAGACTCTTTATTTGGCCTCACTAAAGCATGTAATAGTGCTTCTGTAGCCGAAACACAGTGCTTTTTATATGCGCTGCAACAGCGGATAACTCAACCACCACAGCAGAGCCTATCTCAACAGCTCGTTTGGCTGCTATTCGCGTTTATATTGTCGGTGTCTATACTAGCCTACCTCAAGCTGCGTATACGTGGGCTTAAAAAGGCAATACATAGCTTTCCAGATCCTCGTTCACTCAATGAGTTACAAGGTGATGAATTTTCAGTCATCGAACAGGGGATCTCATCTATCGAGGCTCAAAGTAATGCAGACAGCGTGCAATTAGAATCAGAGTTACACCAAAAAGATCAGCTGTCAGTGCAACTTCAGTCGCAGTATTCACGCTTGTCAGCGATTATAAACACAGTCATAGATGGCGTGATCACCATCGACAAGCACGGTACAGTGGAGACCTTTAATCTGGCGGCGGAGAAAATCTTTGGTTATCGTGCTAACGAAGTCATCGGCAACAATGTAAAAATGCTTATGCCCACACCTTATCAGGATGAACACAATGATTACATTACTAATTATTTAGATACCGGAAACGCGAAAGTCATAGGCTCTGGTCGCGAGGTGTTGGGCCAAAGAGCTGATGGCGCACTCTTTCCTCTTGAGCTATCTGTCAGTGAAATGAATGTGGATGGCGAGCGAATGTTCACAGGCGTTGTTAGAGATATTTCTGAAATAACGGCGCAAAAATCCCTGTTGAGCGATCAAGTTTCGCGAACCCGTGCCATTATTGAAACAGTCATAGATGGCATCATCACCATTGATGAATATGGCATAGTTGATAGCTTTAACCCTGCCGCTGAAAAAATATTTGGCTATACAGAGCATGAGGTCATTGGGCAAAACATAAAAATGCTAATGCCAGCCCCTTATCAGCAGGAGCACGATACATATCTATCAAATTACAGAAATACTGGGATAAAAAAAGTTATAGGTTCTGGTCGAGAGGTTCTAGGGCGAAGAAAAGACGGCTCTGTTTTCCCAATATCCCTGTCGATAAGTGAAATGAGCGTAAACAATAAAAAGATGTTTACTGGCATTGTTCGTGATATTACCGAACAAAAAAAGTATGAAATTGCACTAAGCCAATACCGTACAGACTTAGAGGAGAAAGTAAAACAACGTACCACAGAATTAGAAACTGCCTCACAACAAGCTCAAGCCGCCAGTCAAGCTAAGTCAAAATTCTTATCAAGAATGAGCCATGAGCTTAGAACGCCACTCAATGCCATCATTGGTTTCACGCAAATTCTAGATGACGAACCTCTAACACCTGCTCAGCAAGACAGTTTGAATGAAATTTCCAAAGCGGGAAAAGATCTCATGACCATGGTGAACGAGATACTACAAATAGCAACTATTCAAACAGGCAACTTAGCAATCAGCAAAGAAGAAGTCCTGCTCAATGACAATATACAAGCTGCGATTAACCAATTATTACCGCAAGCACATAGCAAACACCTCACAATCACATTCGAGCAGACCACTCAGATATTTGTCAGCGCAGACTACGCCAAATTAAAGCAGGTCATTACCAATATTCTAGACAATGCCATTCATTTCAGTCATGACGGAGGGGCTATAAATCTTTCTTTGCAGGCACTTGGTGAACAAGCACGTGTGATAATTGAGGACTTTGGTATAGGTATGTCACAGGACAAACTTACCAGCATCTTTGAGCCATTTGAACGTGGCTCAGATGCCTACTCAGGTGAGGAAGGAATAGGCATAGGATTAACCATCGCGAGTGAGTTTTTACAAGCAATGGGAGGCACAATAGCCGTAGAAAGTACCGAAGGCGAAGGCACCAAATTTACCGTTACGGTGCAACTGTTAAGAGAAGTCTATGACTGTCCTTCACAAACCAACTCAATACTATACATAGAAGACAATGTAACGAATAGAAAACTAATGAAGCGGCTCATCAATCGGGTTGACAATGTTGAGTATTTTGAAGCTATAGACGGCGCAAGTGGTATTGATGCTGCATCACATATCTTACCAAGCATCATACTGTTGGATATAAATTTGCCTGATATGTCTGGCTATGATGTTTTTAAACTTTTGAAGGAAAATGATAACACGAAGAATATTCCAGTTGTAGCCGTTTCAGCCAACGCCATGACAGCAGATAAAGAAAAGGCAACCGAGCTAGGTTTTACAGATTACATAACTAAACCCATTGAAATGAATGAACTTAAATCAGTAGTAGAGACCCTATTGAGCTAATCTTGCTTGCTATTTTGCCTAATACCCAAAGTAAATAGCTGGTTCTTTGAGTCAGCGATTACAGAGCTTACTAAGGAAATAATGAATCATCTGTAACTATATTCTGCGCTTTTTGTCGACCTATAGAGAAGAATTAGGAATTGAATTAGCGCTTTTCTAGATTCGTTCGCATAACAGCTTCAATCTGTTTTATTTCTCTATAAAAATCCTCAAAAAAAGGGCCTGTAAAGGCCCTTTCCAGATATTGCGATCATTCAGTTACTCTGTTACGTAGCTTGACTCAATGCATACCCACCCTTCAAGTGCCCCACATGTTCAAAGCCTAAACGTTTTAAGGCCTGAGCAGCAACTTGTGAGCGGCTACCACTACGACAGACCAATATTAACTCTTGAGATTTGTTCTGTTGTTGCTGGCAAATAAAATCGGCTAGACGGGTCAAAGGTACGTTCATATCAAACTCTTGCCTATGGTTGAGTGCATACTCATGAGGCTCACGTATATCGATGAGCTTAACCCCTGGCGTAGAGTTTAATTTAGCTTTTAACTCAGGTGTATTGTACTCTTGTAGCCGCTTTTGATTACATGAGCTAGTAAATGCACCACACATAATCTCCTCACCAATCTGATCATGAATATTCTTATCTAAATCGGCCTTATTTTGCTTGAACTGCTGTTCACTTAGTTGAGACATTAAAACGCCATTGAGTAACTGGTTTCTACTTCTCTCTGCTGCAAAATTAGTTACGAATTCATTGTGGTAATCGTGGCTTGGGCACAACAGTGCATCGTCACCGACCAAATCAAAAAGTGTCTTCAAGCTGTTAAACATCAACTGCGCACTGCTGGTTGAAAAATTTGTACGGCCAAGGCTACCCATAAGCACCAAATCACCACAAAATACATAGCTCACCGCCAACTGACCCTGTTGCAGCTTATGTTTGTCACATAGCACAAGGGAAATGCTGTCATCGGTATGCCCCGGCGTTGCAATACGTAGTAAATACTTATCACCAATAGAAATAGCTTCATATGACTGGCCATCAAGTTCTATCTTTGCTACTTCCTCAGGCCACCCTAAATGGTTGGTATGCTGCATAGCCAAATGCTGCTTCGCCAATTCCACTCGCCCTGATTGGTGATCGGCATGACCATGAGTATCAATAGCAGCAACAAGCTGTAGCTGTTGACACTGTAAAATCGTCAGTAAACGGTTAGTCAGCTCAGGGAGAGGGTCAACTATAACTGCTGTTTTGGTTGTTGGATCAGCATACAGCCAAGTGCAACTGCCACCGACTTTAAACTGCACTAAACCTTGCAGCTGAGACTTTTCGTCAATATTTCCCATCGCATTTAGCAAACAACTGTGACCTAATGCCTGTGCACAATGCGCAATACGATCGCATGCCTGATCTATTTGTTGCTGAGTGACAGCAGGACCAAATGACATGCGAATAGCAGATTCACTCTGCCATGCAGGCAAGCCCATTGCATCAAGGACAAAGCTGCGTGTTACCTTTGAGCTACACGCTGATCCTGAACTAACACGTATATTCGCCGCATCAAACAAGTCCATGATTTCTTTAGAGCTAAAGCCAGGTATTGCAAAGTTCAATGTGGTGGGCACACTATTTGTGAAATCATGATTGAACACCACGGTTGGAAACGCATTTTTCAGAGCCAACGCCAGTTGTGTACGAAACAATTGTAACTGACCAACACTGGCAAACACCCCGTCACCTTGTTCCAGTAGCTCATCAAAAATAACATTGAGTGCTGCCAAACCTGGTAGATTCTCTGTACCTGAACGCAATCCACCTTCTTGTCCGCCGCCAGCAATAAATGGTGTAAACGGCGCACCTTTGCGTATGTAAACAAAACCAATTCCCTTTGGCGCGTATAACTTGTGACCGCTAAAAGGCGCATAGTCAATGCTGGTATTGGCTAATTCAAGGCAGCGTTTACCTAGAGCTTGTACACAGTCCACCATCCAAAAGACATTGGCATTATTGCCTCGTATTACAAGTTCCAATGCATCTAAATCTTGATATACGCCAGTTTCATTATTCACCGCCATTGTGCAGATCATTAATGCGTTGGGTACTTCTTTCGCAATGAAGTCCATGTCCAATTTGCCCATCTCATCGACAGGAATAGGCTTTACTGTTGCATTTATTTCTAGGATTTTATTCCAGTGTTTCAAAGACTCCGGCACAGCTTTGTGCTCTGTTGCACCATAAAGAATGCTGTATTCTTTATCCGCTTGCATACTATTTTTAGCGGCATATAGTGCTGATAGGATCCCTGTTTGGATTCCTTCTGTCGCTCCACTGGTAAAGATCACTTGCCCAGAGCCTGCACCTAGCACTTTAACTGCCTTATTGCGTGTTTCGTCCATTATTTTTTTGGCCTGTAACCCACTTATATGGCTACTGCTAGGGTTACCAAACATCGTTTCCATCGTCGACAATGCTGCCTTTGCAGCCCTCGCCAATACTGGTGTAGTAGCGTTTGCATCTAGGTAAATTTGGCTTAGCGCCTGTTGCTCAGACATGACAAGACCTTTATTTATATCTAACCACTTGGTTATAACTAGAAATTATAACTAATTACTTATTGCTATATTAGCAAGTTGTGGTGCTTATTCAACCATTAATTTTGTAAAAACATCGTGCAAGAGCTCTATATTCATGCATTTCAGGAGGTTTTGATCTGATTATTGAGAAAAGTACTTATAACATTTGTTGTGTATTTACGGTTAAACTAAAGTTAAAAAATTATAACAGAACAGTTTATTTTTTGTTCTTTTTCAGTCATCGTAGATAGCGAATCCACTTAAAACAACATGTAAAGGAAATAATATGAGAAAGCTAAACACTCTCACTTTAGCAGTTACTTTAGGTATTGCTTCAAACAGTTACGCGGCTCAAATGCTGTCTGTTAACCCTGATAGAGCGATTGAAGATCAGTATATTGTTGTGTTTGACACACCAAGTGTACTGAGCATGAACGACGAAAATCAGGTTGCAGCGTATGTTGAAACGCAAGGTAACAGTTTGGCGAATAAGTATAATGTGAATGTAAAGCGTAACTTTGGCACAGCTTTAAATGGTGTACTTGTTAATGCAAACAAGAAACAAATTGAAGCAATGTTAAAAGACGGCAACGTTAAATACATTGAGCAAGACCAAATAGTCACGGTTAATCCAATGGTTGGTACAGCTGCGGATCAAAACGGCGCAGTATGGGGCCTTGACCGTATTGACCAGCAAGACTTGCCATTAAATGGTGTGTATCACTACGACTATGATGGCTCTGGTGTTACAGCTTATATTATCGACACGGGTGTTCTTGTTAGCCACAACGAATTCGGTAACCGCGCAAGCCACGGTTACGATTTCATCGATAATGATGCTGATGCAACTGACTGTAACGGTCACGGTACTCACGTAGCAGGTACAATCGGTGGCTCTACATACGGTGTAGCAAAGAATGTTAACGTTGTAGGCGTACGTGTATTGAGCTGTAGTGGCTCAGGTACAAACTCAGGTGTTATCTCGGGTGTAAACTGGGTTAAGAACAATGCAAGTGGCCCATCTGTTGCGAACATGAGTCTGGGTGGCGGCGCTTCTCAGGCACTGGATGATGCAGTGAACAGCGCGGTTGCATCGGGTGTTAGCTTTATCGTTGCTGCTGGTAATGATAACAGCAATGCTTGTAACTACTCTCCAGCGCGTGCAGCTAATGCGGTCACTGTTGGTTCAACAACAAGCAGCGACAGCCGTTCTAGCTTCTCGAACTACGGTACTTGTTTAGATATTTATGCACCTGGTTCTAGCATTAAGTCAGCTTGGTACAACTCAAACACGGCAACCAATACTATCAGTGGTACATCAATGGCTGCTCCACATGTTGCTGGTACAGTTGCACTTTACCTAGATGAAAACCCAAGCCTTACACCATCACAACTTGATCAGATGTTAAGCGACAAGAGCGCGAAGAACAAGCTATCTGATGCTAAGACTGGTTCACCAAACGAGTTATTACAAGCTGCAAGTGGCCCAATCGTAGAGCCTCCTTTAACAGAACTCACAAGCGGCGTTGGTGTTGCAGCTGACGGTGCCAGTGGTTCTCAAAATTACTTCAAGATTGACGTTCCTGCAGGAAGTGCAGCACTATCATTCGTGCTAACAGGTGGCTCTGGTGATGCTGATCTGTATGTTAAGCAAGGTCAAAAACCTACTCTGAATGACTACGCTTGTCGTCCATACAAGAATGGTAATGAAGAGCAGTGTGACTTCACAAACCCTGCAGGCGGTGAGTGGTATGCTATGTTACACGGCTATAGCTCATATAGCGGCGCGACGCTGACAGCAACAGTTGGCGGCGATGACACAGGTTGCGGTAGTGACTGCCTACAAAACGGTGTTCCTGTAACTGGCTTAGCTGGCAGCCAAAATCAACAATTAAACTACAAGATTGAAGTACCAGCAAACGTAACATTAAACGTGTCTATTTCAGGTGGCTCTGGTGATGCTGACTTATATGTAAAACAAGGTTCAGCACCAACTACATCAAGCTATGACTGTCGTCCATATAGAAATGGTAATAACGAAAGCTGCTCTTTCAGCTCAGGTCAAGGCGGTACGTATTACATCATGCTAAACGGCTACACTAGCTTCTCAGGTGTAAGTTTAGTAGGTCAATACTAAGCCATAGCAACCTAATGGTTAAATATAAAACCCCAGTTTAACTGGGGTTTTTTTGCTTCTTATACAAACAAAACTCAACTTCCCCCAAACTACTCATTGCACCGCGTATCCAACCTTGAGCTTCATAAGTCCTGGTTGAAAAGCACACAAATACTGCTGCACATCTTATCAGCATAGCTAAACTCACATATTCAACTACGACTAAGCTACTGCGGATATTCTTGAAACGTTTGCATTGGAATACGCACCGAATTTAATGACGCGTTTTCTTTAACGGCGCAGAGAATACGTAATATTGATGCAACACCAAATGATGTTGCTCTTCGCTATACAGCTGTGGGGGTAAATGTATCTTCTTAATTTTTGTCAGCCTTGGCAGGCTTATACAATCCATCGAATACAGTTTGCCACTGCGTTGCTGTAACTTCTTTGCGTTCCCATAACTGACGGACTGTACCATCTTCATTTGGCGTCCAAGTAATACGCTCTATAACTTGCTTTTGGCTATCTGCAGAGCGCGCCCCGGAAAGAATCATGCGTCCATCATTGAGCCCACCATCTAACCGTAGGAGTAAACCTGAGTTATCCACCCAAGTTTGATGCCAAGTGTTGGTATTAATATCGTAAATATTGAGACTTTCTCCAGAAAAGCCAGACTTCGTACTGTAAACCTCCTTTACAACACAACCGTCGTGAGATTTACTGATAGTGTTTTCCCCTGCAAGCTGGCCGTCTTTGGTAAATACTTGCCAGTGACCAAGCCAAAAGTCAAAGCTGCGATAGCCGCTTTCATTACACTTAGCCACTATCTGTGAACTCGCTATTAAACAGCCCATGATTAGATATCGTGTTAACATCGTACTACTCCATTTAGCAATAGGTGGCAACAAAATACTTTAGCGTTTAATAATTCACCATGCTAGGAAATTACAAACTTTAACCTTACTGACCTTAGGTGGCTCTAGAGGTCGCCCAAGGCTTTTTCGTGTTGCTGCTCAATAACACGCGGATGCAACCAAGAGAATACTCGCTCTAAAAACTGTTCTGCACGATGCTCCACAATGTGTGAATGGGCCATAATAATTGTTTCAGGACGCCAAGAGAGCATTTGTTCGATATGCTGTCTCGCTTCTTCTTTATGAAAAGTAAAGCTCAAACGCCAATCCAGAAATGCATCAGCCCCCGGTGTCACCACTCCTGCGAATTTAGCCAACCAATTTTGTGAAGGTTCACATCCAGCACTGACATCTCCTTCAATTAAATCAGTCACAATAAGCGAGCATGAGGGCCGATGAAAAAAAACCGCCTCTTCCATTGCTGGTGACCCTGTAAACAGCAAGTAATCAATATCAGGTGGCCAAGAGGGTGAAAAATCAGCCGACAACACAGCATTAAACTCAAGATCATGGCGCTTTCTAACCACTTGCGCCGTTCCCATTAAAGCGGCTTCAGGAAACTGTATTTGCCAGTCGTACAAAAATAAATGATGTAGTTCATTGGGTGCTATCAGATATTTCACTTTCCCTAATGAGGATATTTCGTGAATAAGGGCATCGGTTAACTTGATAGGACTGTGTAGCCACAAAGAATTGTCGTCAAAACGTACGATTGTCATTCGGGTGGCATGAGGCAACGAAAAATAACATACAGATTCGCCGTCAAACACCCAGATATTGTCTGCTATCTTTATCATATTCCCTCCTATCAAAGCTTCTCTCCCAAATTTTGCTCGCCATGGTTTTTCTCATATCAATGAACAATTTCATTTAATGCACTTTTAAGAATAATAAAGCTGACTGAATACCACCTTAAAGCTCAGTCAGCGGAATATATTTACATCCATCTAACACCTTTTGTTTAAATCTTAGGTAGAGTCAAGTGACATAATTTTTATGGTGAACCGCTCGGCCACATTCCTTGTTCACTCAAACATGAGAAAATCACCTCAATATTACAACGGTATTTGTCTAGGCGTTTAGTCAATATGCGAAGTGCTTGGCCTAAAAGCGCTAAAATAGCAACACAAGCTTGATTTTGATAACCATTATCATTAGCATATGACATCGATTTGCATTTATAAAATCGCAATAAAAACTCTGATAAGGCACAGAGACATTGCGCTGCTAATTTTGCAATCAGAGCAAACAAGCTCACCAGTGGCATCTATGTTGCGAAACGCAATTTTTTCAATAACTTGCTACAAATATTTGGTCTGATTACGCAAGAGTTACATAGCGTTTTCATCTATTACGGGTCGAGAGGCAAACGCTTCACGTTTTGAATTTATTATGCTTGTAAAAATACTTAGACAATGTCACCTAATGATCGCAGCAATTACCGCAATTCTTTTGCTATGTATCTGCATCAGTGGTGCTTTATTGGTATACGGTCACGAACTACAGCGCGCTTTAGCGCCCAGTGAGTGGCGGGTGACGCCTCAAACGCAAACTTTACGTTTATCTGAGCTTGTCACTGAGGTTGAGAAACATACAGGGTCACATATTCGCCAAATTCGTCTTCAAGACGAGTCCGACTTAGCATGGCAAGTTTTTTTAAATGATATGACCGCTGTAAATCTAAACCCTTACACCGGTGAAGTCATCAAGCATTACCGCTACAGCGAAACCTTCTACGGGGTGATCATGCTGTTTCACCGCTGGTTGCTATATAAAAATGATGATGGTGAACGACCCTTCAAAGTGTTTATCTCTATCGCAAGTTTGATGTTAATTATTGAGATATTGATAGGGTTATGGCTGTGGCTAAAGCCCAAAAAGCCGCTGAAAAGGTTAAAAATTAATTGGAAGGCAAAACCTAAAGTTTTATTGTACCAATTACATATCACACTTGGTGTGATTTGTTCGCTGCCACTTATATTGATTGCCTTCTCTGGCATGACATTTCATTGGAAAGACGCGACTCAGGCGGTTGTTAAAACGCTAACGTTTAGCGACATTACCAAGGTCGAGGCACCAAAAATAGAACAAACAGGTCCATTGGTGTCTGTGGACAAGGCATATCAAACCATTTTAGATAACCTTGATGGTGCAAAGTTACAACGCTTGAGCTTTGCACATAACAATGCGCTTATGTCTGGACGCGTACAGTTAGAAAACGAGTTTTTTCCTCATAGTATGCGTTGGGTTGATATGAATACAGGCCAGTTAGTGCAAAAGTTTGACGCCGTTGATCAAAGTGCAGCAACCGCAACATGGAATTTTAGATATGTGTTTCACGTTGGTAGTTTTGGCGGACATTTCACTAAAATCTTATGGCTGATACTTACCCTACTTCCCGTTTTCTTGGTAATTTCGGGAGGCTATTTCTATGTGAAACGACAACGCAAAGGTAAAAAAAGCTAACCAACAAAAAGAGCGCTTTTATCTGCGCTCTTTAAGCTATGAAGCTCTTTTGAGTTTGCCTTATACATCCTGTTGTTGACTCATAAAATCAACCATACGCTGCATAATTTCCTCTTGGCTTAGATCTTCTGTGTGCGTGGCGATGGTCCAAACATGGCCAAATGGGTCTTGTAATGTCCCCGCCCTGTCACCATAAAACTGATCATGAACAGGTCTTATCTCGGTAGCCCCCAACGCAATAGCATTGGCAAATACGCTATCCACATCCTCGACATACAGCATGAGGCTTACGGCTGTACCACCCAGCGCTTGCGGATCTTGGAAGTGCACCTCTGAGCACATATCAGATAACATAATGTGTGAATCACCTATTTTGAGTTCTGCATGGGCAACCCCCCCATCGGGCATGGGAAGCTGTATGACCAGCTCAGCATTAAAAGCTTTTTGGTAGAACACAATGGCGCTCAATGCACCATCAATAATTAAATAAGGGGTAATTGAGTGAAATCCTTCTGGGATAGCAGATACGGTCATAACTTTTTCCTTTGTCGTTATTCGTTGCCCAATGAGACTAGCTGAAAATAAACAATGTGAACAGCTTAAAAAACAACCTAATTTAGCTTGATGAATATAACAAAGCGAGTTTTTTAATACCGTGTGGTGGAGTAAACCTCTCTATCTCTACAAATCCATGTTTGCGATACAATCTAATGGCTGGCTCATTTACCACCGCCGTCTCGACCCAAGCAGAAGTAATGTGTAATTCACTCAGCACAAAACACATCAGTTTATCTGCTATCCCCTTCCTGAAATGATTCGGGTCAACCACCAAGCTATGGATCTCTAGGTGCAGCTCGGTCATCTCAATTTCAATCACCGCAGCGACGTCATCGCTTTCCACATAACCATAAAAATCACTTTTTGCAGCTTTAATATCAGCCACTGTTCGAGACAGTGGTGGAAAATCTTCCCGTCCTATCAATTCTGCCTCGACGCTATAAGACCTTTGCGATACGCACCAGATTTGCTTAGCGATACGCTCATCGTGATGTTTTAGTTTAGTTATCATAGTCATCCTAGCTTTGGTTTCACCATTGTCCTAAAAAAAAGCTTTGAATACTCGCTATCGTGGTTAACTCTCCCATTACCTGCACGACGTGCTCGGGTTCAGTGATCTCGGGCTTTCCTTTGTAATCGCCACAAGTATTCTCAAGAATGTAGTCCCATTGCAACAACACGGCTTCTTTTACTCCCTCAGAAGTAACTATCTTCTGCGGGTTTTTTGTTGCTTTTATCCAGTATGCGCTTACGGATGAGTTTTTTATGTTCAATGAAGTTGATTCAACATCAAAACCGGATTTTCGCAAAATCACTTTCATGTCAGATTCACAATACGGAACAGCATATTTTTCTGGGTGAAGTAAGGGATACAGCTCGATTATAACGACTTGCCCATCACCTTTTACCGCCTGAGCTGCTCTATTAATAATTTGTGCGAAATCATTCGGGTTACATTCATGTAGCACGTTGGAAATAACCACCAAATCATAGTAAGAAGTCAGAATATTCGCTTCAAGATTAATAATCTCTACATTATTACTGTCTTGTTCTATCAATTTGCCCAACTCTTCCCTGACATTTTCAAAAGGTTCCCAAAACGACCATCGAATATTGTTCTTAACATCGGGGAGCTTACTAACTTCAAAAAACGTTCTTCCATAACCCGCCCCTAAGTCTAAAACCTCTAGCCTCTTACCACTTTGGCTTGATAGTTTTCGCTTAATAAAATCAGCTAACTTGTCGTTTTGTAAATCAGGCTTGTTGGAGTTTTTATGTTGTACCGCACCGTAGTTGAAGGCTTTTGCAAAGCTTCTCAAAACCGATTCAGACAAAGCAAGGCTGTTGGATTGTGATAGTCTTAGCAAATTATTGTCATAGCCATCAAATAACTTGTAAGTCATACTTACTTTCTCAAAATCACTTTCAAGATCCACTATCTTACGAGAAAAGGTTGGTAAAACCGCTCTCGATCTTTTTTCAAAGTCAATTTCAAGTTCAGGCTCTATACACTTAGGTTCATCAAGCTCTACATACCAACATTGATCTATCAGTTTTGAGAAAATAACGTGAGGATGGTGAGTCGTAACTATCGCTTGGGGGATTGTCTGTTTAATCTTCTCACACAAAAATGAAATATATTGTGGATGTAAATAAGTTTCTACTTCATCTATTAGCAAGATACTGATTTCTTTGTAGCAAATAAAACATAAGTAGAAAAACAACGCTCTTTGTCCCTGACTCCAAGAAGGATTTGGAAATATTTGACCGTCAAAGTATCTTAGGTGTAATTCTATATTTTTGGTTGCATTGTTATATCTGTAATATAGGTGGCCGTTAGTAATTGATTCTAAATCTCTTGTTACTTCACACGCACCATCACACTTATACAGTTTATCTGGGTTGATATTTGCACAATAATCAAAACGATAACTTTTATCCGCTAGCCACTTTTTCTTATCAAACTCATTTGCATGTTTGTCTCTGAGGTGGTTTCCAATAAACTCCCACAAAACCTGCCTGCATATGTTTTCAATGTTACTAGCTTCGTCGTTAGTGATCCTGCCATCACCGAGTGGGATATAAGTAAACTTCTTTAATACATAGTCTAAGTCATTGAGTAAAAATACATTCTTACAGCTCAAATTAGGGTCTTGTAATTCAACTGCAACAGAAGAACGCCTCGGTGTAAAACCATCTTGAGAGCTCTTGTTCCCATTAGCATTGTGTTCTTTAATACTTCTATCAATATGATTGATAATATGTGATTTTCCCGAGCGGTTTTTACCCGCAAACACGATTAGCTTTGTTTCATTCCCGCGGGGAACTTTGATGTTCAATAGAATAGACTCTTGTTTACTTTTTGTTCCGACGCTTACTTTTTTTATGAAGTTCATTTATTTCCCTAATCTAAACAACTCACCACACGCTGAATATTTGAGTTTTCTAGCACCACGTGAGCGCACTCAACACGGCCCGCCTATTCACTAGGATATCGGTGCGCTAAGCTCTCATTATTGATTTTTTAAGCTCTAACATGCATTACAAAGGAAAAGTGGTCAATACAAACAAAAAAATGACCACCAATTGGCGACCATTTTCTAGGGATGTCTCGGGGTGCTAACGAAAGCTTAGCTCAAAGGGGTTACGCTAAACTACAGCACTCTTGGGTTATTCACCGCATTTAAGCCCTGCCAGTCTTCTAAGTCTTGTGCTGGTTTTTCCGCTCTAAATTTGGCGTACTGAGCAATACCTTGTTGATCTTCAAGTATCTCAACCGTCACCCCTTTCGCGCGAAGTAAATCTTCATTGCCCGACGCGTTGGTCACATCGCCTACAACCACTTTATCAAAGCCTCTCATGTACAAAAGAGTCGCACATACATCGCATGGGCTTAAGCTGGTAAACAAGGTGGTTTTACCAAAATCAATGCGCCCAGCATCACGAATTGCAGACGTCTCGCCATGATTATAGGGGTGATCCTCTTGTACTAAGGTATTGTGTCCTTTACCCACTATTTGCCGTGTTTGGTTGTCGATGATCACCGCACCAATGGGGCAACCACCCTCTTTATAGCTTTTTTGCGCTAAGAGCACGGCAATACGCATAAAATCAGCGTCCGTTAAAGCACAGGAAAACTCAGCATTCATAAGTGTTGGTAAGCTACGGGTGGGCATATGAGCGATAACAGCCAGTACCTCGTCTGAAACCTGTGTATTTTTAGTAAGTATGGCCATAGGTTCTCCCTTTAAAAGTAATTTCTTGTTGCCTCGCTTTAAAAGCATAGTTTAAATTCAGCTTTTATAACGCTTGGTGCTCCCATCATGCATTTTTTTTCCAGCTACTGGTTCTTTAATAGCGTCAAGATCGACCAAGTTCCAAGGCAAGCCTTGCTGGCGATAAATACGTTTTTGTAAGCAAGGATAATCTCCCACATCATGCGCCAAACGTTGCCCCACCACAATACATTTTAATGTTGTGGCACCACTGTTATAGATAGTGTGTGCAAGGCCACCAGCACGATAGCCAATAAAGTCTCCCGTACCAATGTGATATTGCTTCTCACCGATGGTCGCCGTTGCCTCCCCCTCAAGCACATAAATACACTCATCTTCATGATAATGCTTATGAAATTCAGTGGAATAAAAGCCGGGTTCAACCTCAATGATATGAAAGCCAAACCCTGTCAGGCCCGTTTCATCACCGAGTGATTTGTTTAGCCGCTGAGCTTGATCGTTTAAAAAGTGGGTCTTTTCGAGACCCCTAAGTTGCTCGATATCACTGCGCTTCAATAGGTACTTATCCATGTTACTTCCTTAATACGAAAGGGGAATTCAGTGTAACATGTACTGTGATAGCAACAAGTTAGGAAGGTTATAGACAACCACAGCCAGAGCAGACTGTGGTTGTAGTGAATTTACTTGATTGAGCCTATCACAAAATCCAGTACAGGATTACCTGAAGGCCGATAAGTTAAATCGAATAATGGCGTAGGTTTAGGTAACATGCCGCGTTCAACAATTTCAGAGATCACACTCAAATCTAGTAACCCTGCTTTGCCCATTAACAGATTGTCCAGCGATGTATGTTTAGCTAGATGTAACACATCTCTAAAACCTTTGAGGTATAAATGATCTTTGGTAAACCCACCACCACGATACACACGGGTTGTCAGTGTGAACGCTGACTCCCTACTGGCACCATGATCTTCCACCAATTTGTGAAAGGTTTTCACAAAGTCGCCATGCTCTAGCATGTACTGTACCGCCAATACACGCAGTGCGAGCGTTTTTAAACGGCCAATTGTTAAACTGCCAGAGCAATATTCACTGTATATCGCAACCCCTTCTTGCGTATGCGTATTGCCAGCCAAACCCAGTGCAAAAATCTTCAACGGCAGCTTTTTGGCAATCAAGGTCGTCAACATGTGAATACCTAACTCATGGTAAGCATAAGCATGTAGCTCAGGCGCGGTAAACTTGGCGTCTTTGTTGACCATTAGCAGCGACTTCTCGCTGTTAACCATAGCCTTAGCAACGGTTTTGCTTGATTTTTCAATACGACAAACCAAGCCCCACTGCTGCGCCATTTGCTTAAAATACTCAACAGCTTCATCTGCGTTATGTACAGCCTGATGCTGTTCCAACTCTGAATTATTCAAATGCAGAATAAACTTAGCATTTTCAACATCTGCTTTTTGCGGTGCACCGTAATACTTCAATGAGTTATATAAAAAGTTATCACTACCAATGGTGCTCAATAAATCGATTTTGTTTGCAAGGTTATCAATTACATGGCGATATAATTGCTGGATGTCCGCGTCCATGATTTCATCAACTGGTAACTGATATAAATGCTCTCTAAACTTGTACGGGTTAATATTAAGCTGCTTGTACGTAAAGCTGGGACACACATCACTGCTTTTATTTAAAAACCGGCTTCGCTCAGTGGCGATATTCACAGGGTTAATGTAGTTTAAGGTCTCTACATTTTTGCACAATGAATACAACGCTTTATCTATCTTTAGTACATCAGGGCTAATTGAGGACGACAACACATCGGCTTTTTTGGTGGTTTTGCGCTTCCCATAGCGACGCACAAAGTAGGCCGCTGTGTCACTAATAGCATTTTTAAAACCTGCTTTAAGCTCTTCTAAAACCAACGGATAAACCTCACCCGTG
The DNA here is from genome assembly GCF_021654245.1 of Pseudoalteromonas sp. MMG022. Taxonomy (NCBI): domain Bacteria; kingdom Pseudomonadati; phylum Pseudomonadota; class Gammaproteobacteria; order Alteromonadales; family Pseudoalteromonadaceae; genus Pseudoalteromonas; species Pseudoalteromonas sp. MMG022. The sequence continues at coordinate 64,047 of NZ_JAKFZQ010000018.1, forward strand.
GTCTCATCCATAAACACCTTTTTCACTTCCGTTGGCAACACTAAGGTATTGTCAAAGTGCGCATTGACGTGAGAAATTAGATACCCACGCCCTTGAAAAACTTCATCGGTTGCTGCACGTACATCAAGGTTTGGTAAGCTAATTTTATTAAGCTGCTTTTCAAAGTACTCACTCACTTTACCCCAACGTTCAACATCAATTTGACCAGAGCCAATGTTAAATGTTGGCGTATCACGCTCAATACGTTTGTAATTGTATGAGTGAATGTCAAATACAATAGCGTTTCTAAAGCGATGTTCAACCTCAGCGATAACCGCCTCCAGCACATTATAAAACGCCTGATGCTTGCGATGACTTTTTGCGCGCTGAGTGGTGCTCAGTGGCTTTTTCCACACCTGCTTGTTCCACGCAGTTTTAAAATACGTAGAAAGCGTTTTCGCTCGGTTCAAGTCATATTCAAAACGCGAGTCATTACCAATGAGTTGAATAGGAAATGATGAAATTAGCTCATCTGTGTATGGATCTTCCTCAAAAAATCGCTCTTCTTTGGTCAAAAGAAATGACTTTTCAAGATCGCTACGCAAGTTGTGGCCATTGTGTATGGCCGCACAAATGACCGGTGAGTACTCATCTATCTTAACGATGAAAGCACCCGACTCAACCTCAGCATCAAAGCACTCACCTTTTTTAATTAACGCAATACACTCGCGCTCAGACAGCGTTAGCATCTTCAATCACCTGTCTGAACTCAGATTTACGGCTGCGTACCAACTCTTTGGCATGAACAACACTTTCCACAAAATCAATAACCTGTGCCTGTAGACGCACGCGGTTAAGCTTGTTGATACGCACAATACCGCCAGGACTTAGCACGTTTACTTCAATCAATTTACCGCCAATCACATCGATGCCGGTGAAATACAAACCATCACGCACCAACTTAGGGCCGATATACTTACACAGCTTTTTCTCTTGTGCCGTTAATTTGTGTTTGACCACACGGCCACCTGCATGAACGTTAGCACGTACATCGTTGGCATCTGGAATACGCTTCATTGCGCCGATCGGCTCGCCGTTGAGCATCAGAATGCGTACGTCACCTTGCTCAGCGCCTTCCACGTAATCTTGCAAGATCACATAGTTGCTGCCTTTACCGTGTTCATCACCACCTATGTAAAAGTCCAATAGTGAGCGGAAACTTTGTCTAGCGTTTTTCTCAAGCACGATCACACCACGACCACCATACCCATCCAGAGGCTTAAGGATCATACGGTTACTAGCGGATTCTTCAAAAATACGCTCAAGATATTCACGATTTTTTGATACATGGGTTGCAGGTATAAACTCACTGGCCGTATCTTGAAATGAAGCAGTGTAAATTTTGTTGTTCGCGATACGCAAACCATCTAGGTCATTCATGATGAAGGTATCACCACGAATCGAGTCCAAGAAATTCAACGCCAGTGTATCCAGCGGAGGATTTGCTCGCATGATAATGGCGTCAAAACCCGCCATAGGTAGCTGTACGCGTCTAAATTGTGCCGTTTTATAAAAGCTAGGGATATTGTCCGGACACTTATTGGCTTTTGTGAATACATCACAAAATGCGCTAGCAACACTATCACGAATCGTTAAATTGTTAACAGTTGCAAGCGCTACGGTGTGGCCGCGCTTTACGCACTCATGGATTAAACGCAAAGTTGAATCGTTTTCTGGCTCAACTTTATGCCACGGGTACATAATAAAACAAATTTTCACAGGCTTTGATCTCTTGTAGCTAAACGGCATTGCCAACATTGGCAATGCCTTAAAGAGCGTAGAGTACAAAATAGCGCCGCACGCTGCTGAGAAATATTTTTATCGTCACGATAAAAATACTTACATTGTGAAATTTTGTTTTTAACAGAGTAAGTTAGCGCGCTTTTTCCTCCATCAACATAGCGATGCCAAGACTGGCTATAAACGTTGCGCATAGGCGATTAAAGTATTGTTGAATATGCCTTTGTTTGAGCCAGTTTTTCGAAAATGCCCCTAACGCGGCATACAGGCAAATGACAGTTAGTTCTAGCAATAAAAACAAAGCGCCCAACGCAGTGGACTGCGCCATGACAGCCGCTGTCGGGTCAATAAATTGCGGCAAAAATGCGGTAAAGATCAATATGGCTTTGGGGTTACCAAGCGCCAGTAAACATTCTTGTTTACTCAATTGCAAAGACGACCTCGCCGTCGGGTGTATCAAAGGCTCATCTTGTATGCTTGGCGCGCGCCACAACTTGACAGCAAGCCAAAATAAATAGCCTGCGCCCATGATTTTGACTGTAAAAAAGAGCCATTGGGACGTCAGTAACACGACCGCCAGGCCACTGGTAACCAAAGCTATCATGATCATAAAAGCCACTAATCTGCCCAGCCCCCCCATAATAGCCGCAGCTAAGCCATAACGTTGTGCATTATTTAAGGCTAACAGGTTATTAGGGCCGGGCGCCATATTCAGCGCAAAGCACGCAGGAACAAATAGCAGTAATGTCGTAAAATCCATTTTAATCTTCTAAATTTAAAAGCGGTTTTAAAACCGTACCACTTAGCTTTCACCCACACAAGTATCACGCTTTATCGCCACTTGGTTGGCTTCACGCGCATAAAGATATATTGTATGCAAAAAAAAGAGAATATCATGACTGCCTTTTATCACGCCATACTATGCGCTTTAATGCTGTTGTCTGGGTCAAGCTTAGCATTTAACAATCTTATTGACCGTGTTGGAGAACCCAGCATGATGCGCCCCAGCGATGAGTTTAAACACAGTCCATACAGTCCATTTTTTGATATGGGCGCTTGGCATGGGCATTTGCTTCCTAGCTCAGACGAAGAGTTGGGCGGCTTTACAGGTCATGCAGTCATTGCCGAAGAGTATTTGCTGTATATCGCCAAACGCTTTGATCGCCTACAGCTATATCGCCACGGTGAGCGGGTGCCGCTATCAGGTGAAGTATTTTCTCAACCGGGCGTTTTGATACAAAAGTTACATGGTCCTGAAGTTCGCGTCACCTTAACACTGCGCTTTGTTGACCATCGAACCTCTTTGCTTAAAACACATATCGAGTCACCACATCAACATACCCTGCGATTCGATGGTCAGCTGTTAAGCCAATTTGATGACAAGCGTACCCACACACAAGCGTTTGCCGATTATCAACCAGTGCTCACCCCAATCAGTAATGGTATTAGGGTCGAATTTGGCCGAGTTCGCGCGCCTTGGGAATTGCTCACATCGGGCACTTCTAGTTATGTGATGCAAAAAACACTGCCAATCACCTTCACAAGCGAGAAAAATGGCTTTCATGGTCAAGCCCGTGTTGATGCTAATACGACCTTTTATACGCTTTATAGCCACACACTCAATGACGCAGAATATAAAGATACTCGAAAACGCCACCAAGCTATTCTCAAATCCCCTGAGCAATACTTGCAGCAAAGTAAGCAGCGCTGGCACTCATATTTACAGGTAACGCAGAAAATTAAGTCACCCTCGCATCGTCGTTTGTTGGCAAAAACTATTGAAACCTTACTTGGCAACTGGCGTGCGCCCGCAGGTGCCATCAAACACCATACGGTTAGCCCTGCGGTGACCGCACGCTGGTTTTCAGGCAATTTGACTTGGCCGTGGGATACATGGAAACAAGCCTATACCCTCAGTCACTTTCACCCATTGTTAGCCAAAGAAAACATTAACACCGTGTTTGCGCATCAAATACAACCAGGTGACAAAGTACGACCGCAGGATGTAGGAATGTTACCCGATTTGGTGGGCTACAACGTCAGTCCTGAACGTGGCGGTGATGGTGGCAACTGGAGTGAGCGCAACACCAAGCCCAGCCTTGCCGCTTGGGCGGTAATGAAAGTGTATGAGCAAACTCAAGATAGTCAGTGGCTAAAAACCATGTACCCCAAATTAAAAGCCTATCGACAGTGGTGGCTGCGCAATCGGGATCACAACCGCAATGGCGTACCCGAGTACGGCGCAACACTCGATAAAGCACACAACAACCCAAAGGGGCAGCTAAAATTTATACTACTTGAAGGCGATAAACACCGTGTTCTGTATGGCTTAGAACAATTTCGTACACTAAAAAGCCAAGGGGAGTCAGTCACACTGCCAGCTCAAACTGCCGCATCGTGGGAGTCTGGTCGAGATGATGCGGGTAACTTTGGTTTTATTCACCCACAGCAGCTCGCCGAATACCTCAAAACTGGCGGAAAGCGACAAGACTGGCAGGTAGATTTTGCAAAAAATGTTTCCACACATGGACAACTGCTCGGTTACTCACTCAAACAGGAGTCGGTTGATCAGGCCAGTTACATGGTTGCTGACAATCGCTATTTGGCTAAGATAGCGCGTTTGTTGGGCCATACAGACGACGCAGAAATGTTCGCAAAAGCAGCACAACAACTCAGCGATTATATTAATCGTTGCATGTTTGACCCAAACAGTGGCTATTATTACGATATTGAAATTGCCTCAGTACCACTGGAAAATGGCTGTGCAGGCAAACCTTTGAGCAAGCGTGGTAAGGGCCCAGAAGGATGGTCTCCTTTGTTCAATCAAGTAGCAACGCCTGCGCAGGCACAAGCTGTTCGTAACGTCATGCTCAACCCCAATGAGTTTAACAGCCATATACCACTTGGGAGCGCCGCATTAAGCAATCCAGCTTTTGGCCCGAATATTTATTGGCGGGGCCGCGTGTGGCTCGATCAGTTCTACTTTGGCGTAAAAGGGTTAAGCCACTACGGTTATCATCAAGACGCGCAGCAACTGATTGAGAAGCTTTTATCCAGAGCAAATGGACTAATGCAAAATGCCCCCATCAGAGAGAATTACCATCCACTCAACGGGGCCGTGCAGGGGGCACCCAATTTTTCTTGGAGCGCGGCACATCTATTTATGCTGTTAACTGAATTCAAACTAAGCAAACAAGATGTATAACCAATTAATTTTAATAGATAAAAAAACTAATCGCATGATACATTTTAGCACTAAAGAAATATCAATAGGGACAATGATGAAACGTATAATTGGTTTGCTAAGCTTATGTGCCATATTTGGCGCACACGCAACCCCTTCAACAATTGACGATAAAAAGCGAAACCGGGCGATTCCGCTGGAAATCACCATGCCAACTAACGAGACACAGTGTACGGCACAAACACAATGTAAAGTGGCGTTTATCAACGCAGGCTATCGCGTAGAACATGATAAATATCAGTTTATTTCGAAGCTGTTAAACCAACGAGGTTATTTAACCGTTGCAATAGCCCATGAACTACCCGGCGATCCGCCTTTGTCGATCACTGGCAACTTGTTTGAAACCCGTCAAGAAAACTGGCTCAGAGGTACAGTCACCATTGCAGTGGTACACGAGCAGCTTAAGCAAGAATATCCACACTATAATTTCGACCAACTCATGTTGATTGGTCACTCCAATGGCGGTGATATTTCATCTTTACTGGCCAGCCAAAAGGTGAGCTTCATCAAGGATATCATTACATTGGATCATCGCCGCGTGCCACTGCCACGTAACCGTGACATTCGCGTGTTATCGATTCGTGCCAGCGATTACCCAGCTGACCCTGGTGTGCTGCCAACGCTTGCAGAGCAGCAAAAATATCAAAGCTGTGTGGTCACCATAGATAAGTCCAGACACAACGACATGAGTGACTACGGGCCACAATGGCTTAAAACCCGTATTAACCGCTTGATTGAACTACATTTAGATGACACTGACTGCGAAGCCTTGAAAGCAATTTAGTCTCGTCAAAAAAGGGCCTTACGGCCCTAACCAGTCTTTGGGTAAACTCTTTAATCTAGCAAGGTCAACTTGCTGACATTGCGCACACCAGGGTGGCTCATATAATCATTTTTGATGCCTTCAACGCGTAGCCGTTTACCCAATACACTTGGGTTTAGCTGCGGGCTAAAAGCATCGCGCTGTGAAGACTCCAGTTTAATGTATAAGTTATCCGCGCTATTGTTATCATCACTTAGTTCAAGCGCATATTGACCATTAACTGGAGAAGTTATTACACCCGCTACCACTACAGCCTGACCATTTGCTAAAGCTAACACCTCGCTTACTGACATATCGCTACCGGTGTCTGGGTTCGTCGTACCATTACCGACCACTTCAATCGAGCTGACCTGACGCACACCCGGTGCGCTCATGTAGCTGTCGCGTACACCTTTGATCAGTAACTGTGCATTTAGAATAGATGGATTGAGCTGCGGACTAAACTCACTACGCTGAGCGCTTTCAAGTTTAACGTTAATGGTAAAACTCGGGTTGTTGCTGTCTTCCAGTACCAGTGCATAGATATCATTCAGTGCCGACTTTACTCGACCAGTTAACTCGATGCTCTCACCCTGCGCCGTCGCCAATGCTTGCTCTACAGATAAAGCCGTCGGCGCAATTTGAATATCACTGACATAACGCAACCCAGGTTCGCCCATGTAACTGTCGCGCTTAGCTGTTACGATGATATTCTGATTTAAAATACTCGGATTGAGCTGGGGGTTAAAATCGCCACGCTGCGCGCTTTCAAGCTTTACGTAGATGTGGCTGGCTGGGTTGTTTAAGTCCGTCAGCTCTAACCCGTAAATGCCGTTTACAGCTGCGCTAACCTTGCCAATCACCACTAAATCAGTTCCCTGAGCTGATGCCAAAGCTTGCTCTACTGAGACCGTATTGCCCGGTGTAGGTGTCGGATCTGGGTCAGGATCGGGATTGGTTTGCCCATTTCCGTATGGCGCATTGTAGGAATTGTTTTTATAAGTGTCAGTATCCCACGCATTAAACCCTGTTGCAGGCGTCCCCCATGGTTGCCCATTGTTAGGGTCGCTATACTCTTGGGTCGCCATTGGAGTCGGTGTGGCAACACCGCTGGTGTGACCATTACTGCCATCGAAATACTGATAACTTTCAGGCGTTGCTAACCAATTTACGATATTTACTGCCAACACGGCAGCGTTGCCCGTGTCCGTCCAACCTGGATAGGTTTTTTTGGTGTTACCGTTATCTTGACGAAGGTACTTAGGCGTTGCATCTTCTATCGGTGAAGAATCACCAATAAATGCCGCTTTGCCTGCACCTGATTTTGCGATGGCGGCATACGGGCCTTCCGCTGCGCCACCAAAATATAGTCCCTGATCTTTAGCGTGTCGCCATTTAACTGGGGTGTCTGTTTGTGAAAAATATACCAAGCCTTTTGCTTTTTGTGGGTTCACAATCGCCAGAGTTGCTCCCGCAGCCATCAAAATAGGCTGTACACCTTGTGTTATACCTTCTGTTTTTGAGCTCTCAACAACACCGCTTACTCCTTGCTTGTAATCCACCGCATTAAAGCGAAAACGAATGCCAAAGTTATCAACTAACCAGCCAGCGTTTGCATTTTTTGGGTTGCGCCAGTCACCGTAGGCTCCACCCATATTGTATTTGCTTAAATCTGAGCGGTTATAGCCATTAAAAACTTCTGTTGCATCCCAAGTATTTAAATTACGATCGGCATCATAGTGATCCGCAACAAAGAAAATCCCTTTTCCTGATGCAACAAATTGTTCTAGTGCTGCCTGCTCGCTAATAGTAAATGGGCGGTTAGTCTCAGCAAGTACAAATACATCAGCCGCTTTAATCGCATCATAGGTGATAACCGCTTCGTTCTGATTTACTCCAGCGCTGCGATCATCATAAAAGCGAATGCGACCATCATTGTTTAAGTCAACGCCTCGGTACTCTTTGACGGTATAACCTTCTTGTACCAAAGCATCAGCGAAATCAGAAAATGCGCCATCAATAACCCAGTCCGCATTGCCTTCAACACCACTATGAGACACATCAAAGTAGACGGTTTTACCGTTGTTATTCGCTACACTTGGCGTTTTAACCGGTGCAACATTGTTCCAGTCATACGCATCTGCTGCGAGTGCATTCAGCGAAAGCGTACCACCGAACAACAACGCTAATGCACTATATCTATACATAGATTTCATTTTTAAAATTCCCGTTATTGAGTTAGAAATCCCTATCTCTTTGTATCAACAAGACATCAGCTAGGGCTGAAAATAAATAGCCCCACTCAAGGGGCTAGGGTTTAACCACAAGTTACTGCGGTTGGGTCAAATCGAGTTGGTAAATAGCAAAGCCTGATTCATCCACCTGTTCGGTGGTAATGATATGAGTAAACTGTTCGCTGTATGCCTTTGCCTCAGCGCTATTGGCACTGGGAAATTGGATCTGTACGTTGGCAACTGGCGCAAAAGACCAGTTCATGTCGGCCGCAGGATTTAAGCCTTCACCATTATTTGCTTGGCTTTGATAAGCAATATAATCGGCAACCACTTGACGGTTTTCATCTGGAGAGTCCACTACTATCTTATCCGCCCCAATATTTGGGAAGTTTCCGCCACCAGAGGCACGATAGTTGTTAGTAGCGACTAAGAATTGCTGGTCGTGCGCAACAGGCTGGCCTTGATACTTAAGTTCCACAATACGTTGGCCATCGGAGACTTTTTCGCCTTTGGCGTTGTATCTAGCAGGTTGGGTCACATCAATTTGATAGGTCACACCATCTAACACATCAAAATTGTAAGAAGGGAAGTCACTGTTGATCAGCATTTGGACATCGTTGCTTTGCACGTCTACCTGATTAAACTGCCCCGCCGACATTTCTAACCACTCTTTTACTTGCGCGCCATTGAGTTTGAGCACTTTTAAAATATTGGGGTAAATATACAGGTCAGCCACATTGCGATAAGCAATATCACCCGATGGAATTGAAGTGTAGTCATCCGCGCCGCCACGTCCTGCTCTAAATGGAGCCCCAGCAGAGAGTATGGGCAAACCATCAAGCTCCGTCCCTTGGACAATCTTTTGCGTGTACCAAGTTTGCGCGTTGGTCACGATTTGAATCGATGGGTCATCATTGACAAGCGCGAAGTAGCTGTTAACGGGCCCAGTGATCTTAGCAAATGGGGCGTTTACCCATTCGCGCGTTTGTTGGTGAGCATCGTGGACCGCAGACTCAACCTGAGCGTCGTTATTAACCAAAGCTGTGGTGATACGGTTCTCGTCAGTTTCATAAATTGCTTGTAACGAGGATTGAGATTGACTCACTTGCCACTGGCCAGATTTATACTCCAGCGTTAGGTCTATAATCCCGAGATGATTTCCCCAAAAGCCAGGCATAACTGCGGCTACGCCATTTATGGTGCCTTTGTCTATATCGATACCATGGTCAGTCAGGTTTTCATAGCGCGCACCAGGGAAATTTGCATGCGCATGACCAAACATAATTGCATCAATGCCTTCAACCTTCGACAAATAATAACTGGCGTTCTCAGCCATAGGTTTGTCAGCACTCACATCTAGCCCAGAATGTGGAATAGCAACAATTAAGTTCGCGCCTTCTGCTTTCATCTTAGGTACATAAAGGTTTGCCATCGCAATGATGTCTTTGGCAATCACTTTACCTTCGAGATTGGCCTTGTCCCATTGCATGATTTGCGGTGGTACAAAACCAATGAAACCTACTTTGATGGTGTGGCTGTTGCCCTTAAGGTCAACGAAGGTTTTGTCTTGAATGACATAAGGTTTGAACAATGGTTCATCATTACTGTCATCATCATCGCCGTCATCTTTAAACACATTGGCACTGATATAAGGGAAATTCGCGTCATCAATGGCTTCGTGCAAAAACTCTAATCCAAAGTTAAATTCATGATTACCAATATTCGCAACATCGTATTCAAGCGTATTCATCGCAGCATAAACCGGATGTACCTCGCCATCCGCTAGCTTTTTGATTTTAGCCATGTAATCACCCAGCGGACTGCCTTGGATCAAGTCTCCATTATCAACCAGCACTGAGTTGCTCACTTGCTCACGCGCCTGACGGATCAAAGCAGCTGTTTTTACCAGACCAACCTTATCATCTTGCTTATCTGAGAAATAATTAAAGTTCAGCAGATTTGCGTGTAGATCCGTGGTCTCAAGTAAGCGAACTTCGATTTGCGTCCCCTCGGTAATAATTACAGGTTGCTTTTCGCTTGGCGTCTTTATTTTATTGTTGTCTGAGTCGGAACAACCAGCAAATAATGCGCTAGAGCCACACAATATTGCTAATGGTAATAACTTTGTCTTCATAGTCCTTGCTCTTTGATTTATCTAGAATTAGAGCAAGTACTATAGAGATCTAAAAAGACAATTAAGCGAATTATTCATGGCATATTTGTGCAATAAATATGACTTTTTAGGGACGGTCACATTGAGGGATTTTGGATGTTCTTCATCCAATCAGCATTGAACTTTGGACATTATTGCACGTTTCATTTTGTCGCCCACCAAGGTAAACTAAAATGCATAACTGATTTAAAAAGAATAAAAAAGGATTGAGAAATGAGTAGTGCATCACACAGCCCATGGCTATTTATTCCTAAGCCTAACCCACAGGCATCACTCAAAGTTATCTGTTTCCCTTATGCAGGTGGTAGCGTTAGATCATTCAGTGATTGGAAAGATACACTGCCAGACTTTGTGGAGCTTATCATCATCCAGATGCCAGCACGGGGCGCGCGTATTAGTGAACCACCAGCACAATGTATGGATGAATTAACAGATACGCTGATCACAGAACTTGCCCCACATTTAAACTGTGATTTCGTATTTTATGGCCATAGTTTGGGTGCCAGAGTAGCATTCGAAGCACAGCGTAAAATGCGCCTAAGTGGCATGGCCGGACCATGCCACTTTGTAGCTTCAGGTAGTCCAAACCCAGGTAAAGACCGCAGCCACGAAAAAACGCATTTATTAGATGATGAAGCATTCAAAGCCAAACTGAAAAGCCTCAATGGCACGCCTCCTGCGGTGTTAGAACATGAAGAACTGATGACATTGTTCATGCCGGTACTACGTGCTGACTTCAAGCTGGCAAACACCTATCGATATACTGGTGATGAAAAGAGCCCGTGTAGCTTGAGTGTGTTTGCGGGCAAGGATGACGAAATTACCGTCGAGGAGCAACAAGATTGGCAAAAGTACTTCTCAGGAGAGTACACCTTCACTTTATTTGAAGGTGATCATTTCTTTATCGACAGTTCCAATCAAGAAGTTGGAGAAGCGTTTAGTGACGTGGTTAAGCAGCTTTATACTGAACGTACACTCACCAGCGCATAGTTGGTATTAAAGCATTATTTGACTCGGTAATGGTGTTCTGCTTTTATGGACTTAAAAGCAGAACAAGGAAGCCTCATGATCTCAGAACAACAATGGCAAAGTGCCAAAAGCGTGTGTAAGGCTTCTTTATTTTCTTCGTTGCATTATGCTATCGCCTCAGTAGATGAAAATGGCTCACCACATCTCACCCCAATCGGCTCTTTGATGTTAGGCACTTTAACCAATGGTCAGGTCCAAGCCTGCTACTTTGAACGTTTTACGAAACAACTCCCCAGCAACGCCACACACAATACCAACGTCTGCATCTTAGCGGTAAATAGTAGTAAGTGGTTTTGGTTTCAATCATTATTAAAAGGGCAGTTTTTGCATCAACCAGCAGTGCGTCTGGCAGGTCAACTTGGACCATTAAGACTCGCTACCGATGAAGAGATTCAGCGCTGGCAAAGACGTGTAAGGCTATTGCGGTTTACTAAAGGCCACAGATTGATGTGGCAATCCATGCGCCATGTTCGCGATATAACTATCACGGAAGTGAAAGCGGTGAATATTGGGAAAATGACCCGTTAGCACACCTTGAATTAGTAAGCACTTGCAAACATTATAAGTGCATTTATATCAAATGAATGGCTATTTCACACAAGGTCCAACTAGTATGTCAGTTAATACAAACCAAGTGCCTTAGCTATCAACCTTACGCCTAAAAAGGCGGTAAAAATAAGCACCGAAAAGCCAAGAAAGTTAGACCATTTGGTATTAGCATGACGGCCAAGCAGCTGTCTATTGTTCATCGCGTACAATAAAAACATGGCAATAATGGGTAGCAATAAACCATTCGCAAACTGGGCAAGAATGATGATTTGAATCGGTTTAACGTCGGCCATTGATAAAACAGCCCCGATCACAACGATACTTATAGTGATCAGTCTAAAGGATTTAGAATTCACATCTCCTTTTAACTGCAAAATCTCAGAGATCACATACCCTGTTGCCAACGGTGCCGTGATCACGCTGCTTAGCCCCGCTGAGAATAAGCCAATGCCCAACAAATATTTTGAAAGGCTGCCAAAAGTCGGCTCAAAGATCACTGCCATATCCAGTGCGTTATTGACGCTCAGCCCAAACGTAAAAATACTGGCGGCCGCAGTAGAGGTCACTAAAATCGCGATCAGCCCCCCTAAACCAATAGAGACTATCGTATCTGAGCGAGCCTTTGGAATATCTTCGGGTTTAGACCAATGAGATTTGGCAGTCGATGCATGTAAAAACAAATTGTAAGGCACCACAGTGGTGCCAATCAGCGCTATCACTGTCAGCAAGCTCCCCTCAGGAATTGAAGGCATGACAAGCCCTTTAAATAGCTGGGTAAGGTCTGGCTTGACCAAAAAGAAGGTGATGATAAATGCTAGGGCCATCACACACACCAAAGTAATCAAAATACGCTCTATTTGCCGATAAGTACCTTGCATAAGAATGACCGCGCCAATCGCCGTCAGCGCAATGATAGAGCCTCGAAAAATCCATTTGTTGGGGTTGGTGATGGCCTCAATACCGAGCGCTGCCCCCACTAGGTTGCCAGCTTCATAGGCCGCATTTCCGATACATATGGCCACAATGATCAGTGCAAACAGTGGCCATTTCCACACAGAATCACGTAATGAGTGATTAATCACCTCGCCCAATCCTTTTTGCGTCACTATCCCTACTCGTGCCGACATTTCTTGTAGAATGATGGTTGCAACCGTTGCAAACACGAGTGCCCAAAGCAAAACATAGCCATATTGTGCGCCTGCAAGCGTACATGCGGTGATGGTGCCAGGGCCAATAAACGCCGCCGTCACAATGACACCAGGTCCATAGTTATTTAATCTTTTTAGCATGGTTATCTTCCCATTCTCTGCTGCCTTGGCACTTGCCCTGTACAATGATGACTATATTTTAAAGCGATTCACAATCGCAGCTAACTCCCCCGCTTTCTCACTGAGCTTGGAGCTAATTTCCAAATTACGATCCCCTATAGCCGCGGACTCTTTGGAGTGTTCAGAGATGGACTCAGTTCTCTCGCTGATCTCTTTATCCACGATATTTTGCTCTTTTGTCGCGCTGGCAATGTGCTCATTAACATTTAGAATTTCGTGAATAAACTGCACAATATTTTGTAAGGATTCGGATGCACTGGCGGCCTTATCAACCGTTAGCGCACTAAAACTCTTACTAGAGTCCATAGCTTGTACTGCGTCTTTTGAGCCATCAGTCAGCGTCTTTATCACACCTAATATTTGTGCTGCACTTTTTTGCGTGCGCGTGGCAAGCTCACGCACTTCATCAGCAACCACCGCAAACCCTCGACCTTGCTCGCCTGCTCGAGCTGCTTCAATTGCTGCATTAAGTGCTAATAAGTTAGTTTGCTCGGCAATTTCTTGAATGATTGATAACGAGCTTGAGATATTTTTTACATCACCTTCGAGCTTTAAAATTACATCACTGGCTTGGTCAAGCTTCTGCGCCAAGGTATTCACTGAATCAGTCGCTTCATCGACCGAGTTTTGCGTATCATTGGCGCTGCGGTTGGCATTTTTTGCTGAGTTTGCCGCTTCGTTAGCATTGCGAGAGATTTCTTCAGCAGAAGCGCTGAGCTGTGTCATTGCGGTTGCTATCATTTCGGTCTCAGACTGTTGGCGCATCAACAACGAATTTATTTCAGAAGAGGCCGTTGCGATTTGTTTGGTTTCATTAACCACTTCGTTGGTCAGCTTAGCAACCTTAATGATCAATGCGTGTAACTGGCCGAGAAAAATATTGAAATTGCGGCTCAAGCTATCAAACTCAGGTAAAGTAAAATCTGGAATACGCGCGGTTAAGTCCGCGTCTCTGGCGGCAAAAATATCTATGGTATCTTCAAACTTCGATAATGGCACAGTGATACTCTTGCTGATCAGCAAACCAAATATACCCACTACGATCGAAATAATGAGTGTAAACAACAAGATATCACGAATACTTTTTACCACCTGCTTATCGTTCTTCTCACGCATAGATTTAAGCAACGCATCCACATCCTCGGTGTAAAACCCAGTGCCAACGATAAGGTCCCAGTCGGGTAAATAAATACTATACGCCAACTTGGGGATAGCCTCGGTTTGATCCGGTTTAGGAAAGTAATACACAGAATAACCATCGCCACTTTTCGCCGAGTCGATGATATCTTGAACCAGATAATTTCCTCTTTTATCTTTTAAAGCAATGAAGTTTTTGCCAATTCCCTGATCGCTATCTCCTTGCATCACCCGCGTACCATCACTTCTAAACGCAAATAAGTAACCTGACTCTCCAAATTTTATGTTTTTCAAGAGGTTGATCACATCTTCTAGTGGCCGACCTTCATTTTGGATTGGTTTGATCACACTTTGGGCAATTTCCAGATAAGCCTTTAGTTCATCTCTTTTCATGCGCATCATTTCTTTACGACTTAAAGCCTCCTGTGCCTCACTGAGCATAGTCGCTTCACTGTAGGTGAGTGTAATCACAACAGACGAAATGATAATAATCGGGATTAAAGACAATAATATCAGTCTGGACTTTATGGTGAGTTTCATGCTTTTGTTCCTCGTACAAAGCGATTGCCCTGCTCCTGTGCCAAACTAATTGACCGATTGAGCGGACCCAACTGGCGTGCTTATCACAGGTTTAATACTTCGGTAATGTTGCAAATACTCTGCGATTATTTTCTGGTATGAACCATCTTCTTTCATTGCTCTGATGGCGATGTCTAGACGTTGTTTAACCCCTTCCAAATAAGGCTCTTTTGCAAATGCAATATAGCTTGGTATGTCGTAGTCATAAGAAGGGACTTGGCGAATTTTATCTTCTATACCTAACTGCTTGAGTATCTCCAAACCGCCGAGTTGGTTACTGATCACCACATCCACTCTATCTGCTAGTAATAGCTTAAAACTGTTAATTCCAGTATCTGTGGTTACAATATTTTCTAACACGCCTTTGGCCAGCGCCGCATCTATTTCTTCGCCATAGCTGACTTTTCTTACGATTCCAATACGATAAGGAGACAACGACGCAATGCGCCCATCAAAGTAAATTGGATATTCTTTGCGAGCAAAAAAACCTATGGACTGTTGCACCAAAACTTCCTTGGAATAGCTCATAAAGGTTTCCCGCTCTGGTGTTTTATAAATGGTAAATATGCCATCCACCCGACCATTTTTAACTTCTCTGATAGCACGCCCCCACGGCAAAAACTGAATCGAAAAAGGTTGTTCGATACGACCAAACGCTTCACGAACAATTTCGACTGCAATACCACTTGCATCCTGTGCCCCCTGAAACTCATAGGGTGGATACTCTAGCGTCACCAAGCGAATTACCCGCTCCTGCGCTGCTAGGGGCCACAACAGCCCCAGCAAAAACACCGCCAAGAAGATTAATTTACCAGCCATATCTAGCTTCTCTTGTGGCTCTGTTGTGCCAAACCACTCGTACATACTCACTGCTCGACAACCAATCGGCCCTCGATGAATTAGAAGCTGAACTGTAGTTTTGCATAGGCACGACGTCCTCTTGGGTCACCTGTGCGAGGGTCATAACTGCCTGCAACCGCAACATAGGGTGGCGCTTCATCGGTAACGTTGATAACACCAAGCGTCAGTTTAGTTTCAGAGTCGCCTTTGAGCACTTGCCCCATATTCACACTGTATTGCACATCGAGTGTATTAAAGGCATCAATTGATTCATCGCTCACATCATTGTTGTAGCTCGCCACATGTCTGATAAAAACATTGGCGCGATGCATGCCATTTGACCAGTTTAAGCCTATGCTGCCTCGTAAGCGTGGTGATGGATTGCCCACGGTATTGAGGTTGAGTTGACCGAGTCCATCGGTGGTTTGCCCGCTGGCATCCATCAAATCGTAACGCAGTAGATAAGTTGCTGTTAATTGTGGAGAGAAATCCCCAAAGTCACTTTGATAAATCGTTGAGACGTTTATATCGATTCCTGATGTGTCTATTGCCTCGGCGTTAACAAACTTAGTATTGACGATTGAAATGGTGCCAGCTGATGTTCTGATCACGCGTGTAGGGTCATTCGGATGAGCATTCACCACTGCTTGGTGGCTTTCTCTGGTGAGTACATCTTCAAATGAGAAATCCCAATAGTCGATATCAAATGCATATTCATCATAGCTATATGTGAGACCTAGATTAAGCGCTTCTGAGGTTTCGGGCACCAGATCAGGGTCTCCTATGGTGCGGTTTCCCCCAAAAGTGGTTGATCCATCTTCTGGGTCAGTGATATTAGCAAAATTAGTCTGTACGCCTTGCAATTGGTGCACGGATGGCGCTCTAAAGGAAGTACTAAAAGTGCCTCTAAGCGAGAGCGTATCGCTAGCTAGCCACAAGAATGAAAATTTAGGATTAGTGGTATCGCCACCAAAATCGCCGTAGTCTTCATATCTTATCGCTGCACCTATCTCTAGATTTTCAGTGATTGGCATCAGTACTTCGGCAAACACAGCTTTCACATCACGTTCACCTGTAAAGTTCTGATTACCTATAAGAAATGCAAAGCTATCCTGTTGTGTAAACGAGTCATACACATTGGTGATTGACTCATCACGGTACTGGATCCCGATGGCATAACCCACATCCCCTCCTGCCACTTCAAACAATGAGTCTCCCGTTATAACCGCTTCGAAGACACGCATTTCAGACTCAGCATCGCCAATATAGTCACCAATAATAAAGTCTCTCAGTAGCTCATTATTTGGGTCTTGTGGGTCAAATGGATTGAAATAATAACACTCTCCTACCCCAGCCTCAGACGCGGTTGTACCGTTACATTTGTTACCACCAAAACCATGCAGTGCAGCCTGAAAATTATCAGTAATAACATCTCTTGGGTTAACCAACGCATCATTTGCCGCAGCCACAAAGGAAGCCTGCCAATAGATGCCATCACTTATTTCACCGTCGACACCAAAGGCGAAACGAGATGTGGTATGGTCGTAATAATTGATCTCGGTAGGTTTGCCCACCCCATAAGGCCTGCCACGAAAGAATACATCTTCTTCATATGGGTTGTCAGGGTGAGAGGCCAATACACTGGGCGCATTAAGCACTGGAAAGCTGGGAGATACTTCACGACTGATTTTATTGCGCGCATAGCCAAATTCCGCCCACATTCTTGTCGTATCACTCCAATCCCACAGTGCACGCGCATACGCCTGTAGCCTGTCTTCATTGGGAACAGCGGTGATCTGAGGGGCAAAATCGAACAAACAGAAGGAATTACCGTTAGAACCCTGCGACACGCTTCCACCGTTAGCCTCACAATTCGGATCCGCAACGGTCAAACCGCTGGGGTTATTTTCATCGGCTAATGAGGGGATCACAAAGCTGCCGGGATTACCAAAGCTACTGGTTGCTGGCTTCACCCAATCAACCTCATCCAATAATAAGCTGGAGCGCTCCAAAAAGCTCACAGCAAACAGCATATGTGCAGAATCGCCCACATACCCACCATAAGCAAAGTCTATTTTGGTCTCATCTTGGCTACCCTCACTCCATCGAGTACGATACTCGTATTGTACTTCGGCACCTTCGAGATCATCTCGGGTAATAAAGTTAACAACCCCCGCAACCGCATCCGAACCATAAATTGCCGAAGCACCATCTTTGAGTATCTCAACGCGTTTGATAACAAGCGCAGGCACCAAAGAGGCCGTATCAACAAAGCTCGCTCCTTGGTCAGTGACAACGGCGGATGTAACCTGACGAATACCATTAAGTAGCACTAAGGTTGAAGATACACCTAGACCGCGTAGATTGACGTTTGAGGTACCCACCGTAAAGTTTTGCGTTAAATTGTCTGAGTTATTCTGTGAGCCTGCGTTGAAGGGTAAAACCTCAATAAGGTCACGCACGTCATTGGCCCCAATATCCGCAAGATCGCTCAATTGTGTACTTGAAATAGGTGAAGCGCTTTCTGACTGTACCGATCGTTTAATACGTGAACCGGTGACGGTGATCGTTTCAATAGATGTTTGTTCTTGAACTTCAGCATAAGCCGCGGTAGTCATTGCCACAATACAAAATGCTGGCAGCAACTTAGGATAATTCTTGCTCATCATATCCCCTTATCAATTTCACAGTGAGCGTTTGGGGGCAATGGTGCCCTTGTGATGCAAAGAGTGCGCAAAATTAATACAAGCTTAATAAATCATAGTTCGGTATTGATTAAATACATCAAAAAAGCGTAATTAAGCGCTAGAGCAGCCTAATAGACGCGCAAAGTAATAAGTGGTGAGGACACAATGAGGTGTAACCCCACCAGAACCAGTACATGGTCAAGGCAGGGCTATGAGGAGTCGCCTGGCGCTATTTGGCTATTGCCTTTGCCTCTGTGATTAGAGGGGGAGGGTTGCCCAGTAAACTATGCAGACAACGCTTGATTAACAAAAAAAGTAGTCCAGCAAACAACAAAGGGAGTAACACAAAAGCAATAAACTTATGCGCCAAGTTATGAGTGACCACGCTGTTGGCTTTTAACAGTTTATTTGGCAGCTTCACCGCGAGCGACTTATGCAACACCTTAACACCATGCTTTGCATGTTCCTTTAGATCGGTACTGGATAAACTGGTATTCATTTCCTTAGCCACATCACGAAAATAGCCTAAATCCGCCTTATGGCCCAATTCCGAGGCAACTATTTGAGAGCTTTTTGCACTCACATGAATACTGTAAGGTATCACGATATGGCACAATACAAATGCCAAGGCAAAGGCTTTACCTAGCCACTGTAAGCTTGGTCGGTATATTAGCTGCGGTTTCACCACGCATAACGCTGCCCACACAATGCTGTATAACAACCCCGCTTGTAATAACCAAGGTGACAGCTGCTCGGCCAAGAACGTAAGCGCCTGTATCACACCAACCAAAGCTAACGACCAAAACAAATAATGACTGCTTTTTTCTAACAAACTGGAGAAATCCGCCAACAAACTGCCTATTTGTACGTTAAAATCAACAATAAATGAGATACCAAATTGGCTGCTTTTTGCAACGTTGAGCGCAGCGTTTAGGGCGTTTACGTCAGCTAAATCTTTCATGATCTGCTGCTCAACCTGTTGCAAATACTGTAAGTTGGATTGATACAACTGTTTGTTATCTTCTACTAGTGAGCTGTTTGCGAAATGGCCTTGTACAATGCCTATGAGTAACCAAGCTAAAAGTATACAGCTTAAAAGTGCCAGTATCCGATACCGCTGCTGCTTAACTTCTTGATGAAAGGATGTTAATAACTGCATTTGAGCGCCTCCAATGCGTATTTACCATTGAGCACTTTATCTAGGTCAACTAGGGTGTTGATCCCTGCCACGGTGCCGGTCTGTGAATACTGCCAAATTTGAATATTTTCAAGCCCTTCAGGAGGGTTCATGGTGTCGCCATAGTGGGCAAACCAAAATGGATAGTCATTGAACGACGGACCAATGTTAGCCTGCCAAAAGCTACTATTACTGTACACCAAAGGCTTGCACCCAAGTTGCAGCTCAAGCCCAGTTAAAAATTCATGTAGCCGTGACTTAATTTGCTCTGCGCTTTGTTCACGAGTAATTTCCACATCCACCATCGGTGCTAATGTGAGCCCTTTCCCTTTGATATGCGATAGAAAATTATTCAATTGTTGCTCTGGTGCATCTTCAGCTTCAAAAAAATGGTACGCACCCACCGCCAACGAAGTGTTTTTGATGGCTGCTAAGTTATCGAAGTATTTAGGATCGGTATATGTAATACCATCGGTCGCCTTGAGATAAACAAACGCAATGCCGCTTTGCGCCACCTGCTGCCAATCTACCTGACCTTGATCGTGAGAGACATCAATACCATGTGTACTCGACACAGAGTTATTTTCCGCACTAAACCATGCAACAGAAGCAAACAGCACGGGCCTTTTAACACATAAAACAACAATAACCACCATCAGCAGCAGCTTAATTACCAGTTTATAATTCATTTCTATTCCTTGATGTTTACAGCAGAAGCCGCCAACTTCTTGCTACAACTTAATGCTCTTCAGTAGGTTATATAAAATATATCAACAGTTTACTTTACCACCAAGATAAAAATCACAAATGATTAACATTAAGCCAACGCGCGAGCACTTCCTTAAGTTGTGCCTGTTCCACAGGCTTACTTATAAAATCGTCCATACCGGCATTGAAGCAATCGTTAATGTCTTCTTTAAATATATTGGCTGTAAAAGCAATGATTGGCAGGTTTTTAAGTGTACCGTTTTGTCTGATCCGTTTGGATGTTTCAAGGCCATCCAGGTTCGGCATATGAACGTCCATCAAAATCAAATCAAAGCGTTGTGTTTCAAGTGCCTCAAGCGCAAGCAAACCATCTTTTGCAGTGCTCACCTCTAGGCCAAGCTTTTTCAGCATTGCCGTCACAACCATAAGATTGACATCATTGTCTTCAACGAGCAGCACGTGGCCCTTGAGTTCAGACAACGATGATACCTGTTGCTGTATGGGTTTATCTAGGCTGGACACAACCTCTACGGGTATTCTAAAAAACACGTCTGTGCCTTGGCCAAGCTTGGATTCAATACCAATCTCTCCGCCCATAAGCGCTAACAGCTCCTTGCAAAGGCTCAGGCCCAGTCCAGTACCGTCAAAACGGCGTGTTTTACTGCCATCAGCCTGTTTAAACGGTTCAAAAATATGCTGTAAATCTTGCTGTGAAATACCCACACCGGTATCAGAAACAACAAACTTCAAGTCCACCTGCTTTGCTGATTGACTACTTGTGTTTCTTAGTAATACCAGCACTTTTCCTTGCTCTGTAAACTTAATAGCATTGCCAACTAAGTTAATTAAGATCTGTTGCAAACGCGCCTGATCACCACGAATAAATTCGGGCACATCATCATCTATCACATAATCAAGCTGCAATCCCTTTTTTGCAGCCAAGGGGGTGAGCAAATGATTAATATCCTCAATCAAGTCTTTTACCGCAAAATCATTGTATTCAAGCGTGACATGCCCCTCTTCGAGCTTAGATAAGTCTAAAATATCGTTGATCACATTCAATAAATGCTTACCTGAATGTGTACAGATTTTTAATAACTGAGTCTGTTCTTTGCTAAGCTCTGAACTATTATTTAGCAGCTCCAAAGTACCCAAAATACCGTTCATTGGCGTACGGATCTCATGACTCATGTTGGCTAGAAAGCGACCTTTGGCTTGCAGTGCCTGCTGAGCTTGTTGTTTGGCTTCTTCTAATTCTTGGGTGCGCGTATTAACCAGCTCCGCAAGCTTACCTTCTCGCTGACGCAACTTGTTGCGCATTTGCTCGAAGGCGCGAGTAAGTTCTCCAAACTCCCCCTTATTATGGCTGCTAATTGGCTGATCGTAATTGCCTGATGACATATATTTCGCCGCATCAGTGAGTGATTTTATGGGCTTATAAATAACGTTTGATATCCATATTGCAACGACACATACCAAGGTGAGTACAAACACCAGCACAATCCAAAATAATGTTCGCAACTCATGTACCTGAGCAAACATGGCGTCATCAGTTAGAACAATAGAAATACTGTAGTTAGCTGAATCTATTGGGGCAAAAAATACGTGTAGCGGCTGATGGGTATTTGGGTCTGTGATCTGCTCATAACCTCGATGTCCAGCTATCTTTCGCAGTCCAAGCGCTTTTATCTGAGGGTCATCATGTTGAGTAATATAGTGTGACTGAGATGCGCGTTCACCACTCATTTCATTGGCCCACTCACCCTCTTCAGTTTTCAAATGGACAATATTTTCTTTGTCCCAATGAGAAATATAAGCACCATGGCGAGATACCAACATAATGCGTGCTTTGCCTGAAAACGAAGCAACTACATTGTTCTCAACCTGTGCAATTAACCTTTCAATTTCATCCCAAGCTATTGCTCCTGCCAATAGCCCTGCTAGCTTATTTTGCTCATCCAAAATACTGGCACTAACCACAATTTGCTTGGTATGGGTGGTGTAGGAAATCATGGGGTCGGATACATAGACTAAGGGCCGAGCGTCAATATTCTGCCCAATCGTGGCTTGCCAGTAGTCTCGTTTGATTAAACTTTTTGCCTCAGCGTTTGGGTTTGTGTCATCAAAGGTTCTGAACATACCTTGTGCAGGATTACCACCTTCCGTGTTATAGAAACGGCCATCCAACTCCCCCAAAATAAACTTTTCATAACCTCCTTGGCTGCGAGCCTTGGCGTTTTTGAGGTAAGCTTTCATTTGTGCAAAATCCATGCTTTGCACACGCTTATCATTCACCATGGTTGATAACTCTGCTTTGCGCGCACTAAAATATCTATCAAAGGTCATCGCTGCATTGTTTACTTCCGCTTGTGCTGCAATCACCCTTAGTTGTTTGGCCTGCTCACTACTTTGGGTTATCGCAAGCCAGAACATCATTAGTAACGGCAGCAACGCACAGCCAAGCATTAAACCAACCAATTGGTTCTTTAAACGCATATCATCTTATTAGAATGAGAAACATGCACTACAGTCTAGTAGAAAAAGCGCTCAGGCTCTAACAATGATTGCTGTTATTTTCGATTTAAATTAGCAATAAATACAATAAGGTAAGATGTAAAATATCGAGTATTAACCCAGCCCTGAGCATCGTTGTATCACAGCACCTCAGGCACTCTTTGGCTAGCTCAGCGCCATATTGCTTCTTTTGCCGCCCATACTCACGATTCTACGCTTAGCAGATCCACAAACACGTTGCTTGTGCTCACTTGCATGGGTGTTGATAAGCCACAGTGCACATGCATCATCAATATAATAAAACGCCAATTGCTGGCTTTGCTTGGCTAACTTTATAGCAGTATGAAACTGGCATGGCACGAACATACTAAGCTCCTTGTAGTGCATATTTCTGTCTCCGCCCCACAAAAATGAGTAACGCACCCCTTGGTTATTGAGACAATTAATAATCTTATGAGCGAACAACTTATTTTTTCTAAGTGTATATATTTGTCCACACGGATTCCAAATACTGATGATAGCTCCGCTATGTAAAAACCGCTGACCACGGTTGCTAGGCACTAGCGAGTTGCGTAAATCACAAGGTTGAAAGTACACCTGATGATAGATTTCCCAAAGCTGTTCATTTACCACGTTAATACTCCTCACTACCAGGTGCACATTTTTAACACAGCTTAGCCCACAAAACAGTTGCTTGACCCTTATCAACTGTAAAGGGGGTTGATAACAGCTACTGTTACCTTGATGTAAGCTTCTATACGTAATTAAAAGCAGCACTTTTTAACTAATTAATTAAACGCAACAAGAAGAGCAAAATTAATACAGAAATTAACTTAAAAAGAATAAAAAAACCAGCAACAATAGAGCTAAAATCTCTAACATTCAAGTTTCAGGCTACAATATTTCACCTCGTTAAAAGCTGCCATAAATTTACAGCTGGAAAATAAAAGTGACACTCAAAAACAACCATTTAACCTTTGATTTATATCAATTTTTTAATTTAAATCGTCGTTAAACTGTAACCAAAGTTTAACTTGATGAACTCAATTTAAACGGTAGGATACACCCGCCAATTAGGCATTAATCACTTTTAAATTAGAAGGAATTTTCTTGTGAAAAAATTACTGTTAACCACAATTTTTGGTCTAATTTCATCTGCTAGCTTTTCATCTTTAGCTACACCAGACCTAGCGTCAGGCTATTATACTACGCAAGAAGTATTAGAGTTTGGTCGTAAATACCAAGTGGTGAAAGAGCAGTTAAACAACTCTGGTTATGAGCTTCAAGGCTGTGAGCAACAACCAGTGTACTATTTTGCGCAGCCAAGCGAAGACGTCTACTTGTTTAGCCAGGCAGAGTGTTATTATTCAATCCCTAAAGACCCGAATGTTTACTCATTTAGAACTGACTATGCAACGGTAGTGGTTGATATTTATTATCATCAACTGAACTACCTGTATCATGAGGGCGATGTAAATGTAAGCTACTTTACAGCCTACTAAATCTCTATCGGATGGGGTGGCAGAGCCACTTCATCCCAGTTCCCACACCCAAAACCTTCCCTTACTCCCCCCTACGCCTTTAGTCAATCTGACCAATATATTGCATAAGCCACTAAAAAAGTGAATAATGAAATCAGCTAAAATACTAAAAAAATCATAAAAAACAATAACTAAATTTTTGGCATCTTACTTGCCCTATAAAAAGGCACCGATTTACTACCAAAAATAAAATACAGGGACATTCCATGCTTAAAATACTTACCCCTTTAGTGAGCACCTTAATTCTAAGTGGCTGTATCATTCATGTTAATACAGCCTCTGCAGAAGCAAAAGAGCATGTACAACGCCAACTGCAACTGTCTACTAGTAACATTTCGTCACTTGCTGCGTTAACCAACGCAGGCTATCTAAAAATTATAGCCTCGTCAGATACCGATGAGATCACCGCCAGTGCAGACATTTACACCATAGAACCAAATGACTTTGTTTTTACACTTGAGCAGCAAGGCAATACCGCAAAACTAGTTGCCAAAGTTAACGCTGAAAATACTTGGCGCTTTGGTGGTAACGGCCCAAAAATAGACATGACTATTACCATGCCAAGTCAACTTGCATTAGATTTAACCGACACCTCTGGTGACATTGATATAAAAGGGTTGATCAATAACATCCAAATCAATGACGGTTCAGGAGCACTGACGATTGATGGTGGAGACAACATCACAATACGAGACGATTCTGGTGACATAACAGTTCTCAACGCCAAGGGTAACTTGAGCATAAACGATGGCTCAGGAGAAATAACGATCCGTGGTGGACAACAGCTCACCTTACGAGATGATTCGGGCGGTATTGAGATTGCTAATGTAACAGGAGATATGCAGATCACTGACGGCTCGGGCGATATGGACATAGTCGGTGGCAATAACCTTGTGATAAAAGATGACTCTGGAGACATCAGTCTTGCTTCAATCGCGGGGTCTATATCTGTGGTTGATGGCTCTGGTAATTTAACCATTGATGGTGCACAAAGCGTCAACATTGATGATGACTCTGGGTATATTAAAGTCAATAACACCCGTGGTGATGTAAAAATAGAAGATGGTAGCGGCGACATCTGGGTAAGAAACGCCGGCGCTGTGACCATTGACGATGACTCGGGCGACATCAATATCGACACGGCACAAAGCCTGGAAATCTTGAGCGATAGTTCAGGTGATGTACGCACGAACGATATCAAAGGTGGCACTAAAATACGCTAACCAACACCATACCCATCACGCAGTTAAACACCATATTGCTGCGTGATGCTTTATTTTTAACCGCTAAACCCTTAAACTACTCGTCTCACCTACTTCAAGGAGTAAACGCCAACATGAACAACTAATACCTGTTATCCATTTTCATTTGTTTTCTTTGGATCTACAGGGTTAGTGAGCGTGGCTATGCGTTTATACCTTTTCATTTTTTTGTACGCACATTTAGACTGAGCGTTACCTTTTGGTTGTACTGTTTGGCCTCGTTGACTGCCCCTATTTGAATAATTAGGAGGCCGCGATGCCCGTGTTAACCGCACAAAACCTAAGTTACCAATTTGCTGATGGCAACGTAATATTTAATGCCCTCAACTGCGCCATTGACCACACTCGCATCGGGTTGGTTGGCAAAAATGGGGCGGGTAAGTCTATTCTAGCTAGACTACTTGCCAAACAATTAGCACCAACACAAGGTCGCATTCACAGCCAAGCATCCATCGGCTTTTTTGATCAACATGCCAAGCAACATCTAGATAGCTCAACCACTATCGCACAATTTCTTGGCCACGACAGTACACTCAAAGCACTGGAAAAAATAGCCAACGGCCACTGTGAACCCGCACTTTTTGACGCGGTAGAGCAACATTGGCAACTGCCACAAACCCTGTCTCAGCAGCTCATTGCTATAGGCTTACCCAATGACTATCACATGCTTTGCAAACACCTCAGCGGCGGCCAGCTTGCGCGTCTGCGTCTTTGGCAACTTTTTGATAGCAATGCCGAATTACTCATTCTGGATGAACCCTCTAACCACCTTGATGCCGATGGCCGGCAGTGGCTAGCCGAGCAATTGAGTGCGTTTAGAGGCCATGTTTTACTGGTCAGTCACGACCATACGTTGCTAAAGCAAGTAAGCCAAATATGGGAGCTAAGTGAGTTAGGATTAAAACAGTATGGCACCGACTTTGATAACTTTTTAATACAAAAACACACCGAGCAAAGCACACAGAGCAAACAAATTAACGCCGTGCGCAAGCAACAATTAGTAGTAAAAAGACAAGCACAACTCAATAAAGAAAAGGCACAAAAGCGAGCCGCTCAAGGCAACAAACTGCGAGCAAGTAATAGCCAAGCAAAAGTGCTACTCAATAGCAAAAGAGACAACGCCACAGCGAATGCATCGAGCAACCTTAAAAATCAACAGCAACGGCAAAAAAAGCTCCAAGATAAACATGCTCAATTAAGGCTCAAACAGCAACAACACCAAACCCAGCAACTTTATTTAGGCAATATATCCAAAACAGACACCAACAAACGCTCGTTAGTCAGCGCACAGCAATTAACACTTCCCTTTGGCCAGCAAAAAGCGCTCAACTTTACCATTTATCAGCAGCAAAAATGGCACATACAAGGTGCCAATGGCAGTGGTAAATCTACCCTGTTAAAAGTGCTACTAGATCAGCGCGCTCCAAAATCTGGCTCAGTGATAATCAACACCACTTTGAGCTATATCGACCAACACTTTTTACACCTAACGTCCCACCAAAATTGTTTAGATACGTTAACGCAAACTTGTCCAGAGTTAACACACTCAGTCGCACGTACTCTACTTGCGGGAATAGGACTGAAAAAAACTAAAGTCAGCCAGCCAATTAATACCCTAAGCGGCGGAGAAAAAATGAAACTCAGTATGCTTTGCGCAAGTCAGCAAAGCCCCACTCCACTTTTGTTACTCGATGAACCTGACAACCACCTAGACTTCGACTCAAAGCAACAGCTCGCAAAGGCACTAAGCGAATACTCAGGCAGCTTCCTAATCGTTAGCCATGACGAGTATTTTTTAACAAACATAGGCATAACCCATGAGCTTTCTTTAAACTCAGAATAATCGAAACTGTAAAGGGGGTTGACATATCTAACGAGTGCGGTCAGCCCCGTGGGTACGGGGAACACGCAGCAAATCATTCGAGATCGTGGCCAGGACCTGGTTTAGCCCCATGGGTACGGGGAACACTTCATAACATAAATCTTCTTCTCTTTTTAAAGCGGTTTAGCCCCGTGGGTACGGGGAACACCATAATTTGCTCCATATTTTTCGGCCAAAAAACGGTTTAGCCCCGTGGGTACGGGGAACACTACTTATATCTGCTGTACTGCTAATTGAATCACGGTTTAGCCCCGTGGGTACGGGGAACACTACTTATATCTGCTGTACTGCTAATTGAATCACGGTTTAGCCCCGTGGGTACGGGGAACACAAGCGTCAGATGTTTACGCTAAGAGACGATAACGGTTTAGCCCCGTGGGTACGGGGAACACACACGGACCCGAACAGCGCGGCCAATGAAGCGCGGTTTAGCCCCGTGGGTACGGGGAACACCCATGCTTGCACGGCTTGCCTGTGAAATAATACGGTTTAGCCCCGTGGGTACGGGGAACACACTTCAAAATTACTAACACTATCTAATATGTCCGGTTTAGCCCCGTGGGTACGAGGAACACTACAGCAACATTGTTCTAGTTTGCCCTAAGTACGGTTTAGCCCCGTGGGTACGGGGAACACGAATAGAAAACGTGATAATGCTGATGCTGACTACGGTTTAGCCCCGTGGGTACGGGGAACACATGGAGACAAAAACAACGTGACACTCAACAACCGGTTTAGCCCCGTGGGTACGGGGAACACGACATTGGTCAGGCTCTTGGGAGCCATAAGCGCGGTTTAGCCCCGTGGGTACGGGGAACACAATACTTGGTTTTCGGGAAAACTGAAAATGAACGGTTTAGCCCCGTGGGTACGGGGAACACGCTTTGTTTAATCGTATGGAAAAACGTGATAACGGTTTAGCCCCGTGGGTACGGGGAACACCGGCTCCCATGGTGTGCCGTCGGGTGACTGTTCGGTTTAGCCCCGTGGGTACGGGGAACACAATGGTTAGATACAACCCGTAAAAGGGTTTTACGGTTTAGCCCCGTGGGTACGGGGAACACAAAGGGTGAAGATGTTTCGATAGCAACAAGCTCGGTTTAGCCCCGTGGGTACGGGGAACACATAATGCGGCCCGACGAAATAATAATAAAGACCGGTTTAGCCCCGTGGGTACGGGGAACACAAAATCGGCGTGCACAAATAGAAATAGGTTCGCGGTTTAGCCCCGTGGGTACGGGGAACACTAATAACCTGTTTAATGCGTTTCGCTTATTAACGGTTTAGCCCCGTGGGTACGGGGAACACGATATATCGCCAACGGGTGTTATTTTGATTGACGGTTTAGCCCCGTGGGTACGGGGAACACCGCTGACCTACAGAGTGGATCACAAAACCAAACGGTTTAGCCCCGTGGGTACGGGGAACACTGGCGAAAGTTAGGAAGCTGGCCCACTTTAACCGGTTTAGCCCCGTGGGTACGGGGAACACGCCTAACCATACGCCCCTTGAACTCTTCATAGTCGGTTTAGCCCCGTGGGTACGGGGAACACAGGATTGTATGTTTCAACAATGTCGTTGATATCGGTTTAGCCCCGTGGGTACGGGGAACACTAGTAGGACCTACAGGGGCTGGTAAGTCTACGCGGTTTAGCCCCGTGGGTACGGGGAACACAAAGGGTGAAGATGTTTCGATAGCAACAAGCTCGGTTTAGCCCCGTGGGTACGGGGAACACATTCTCACTAGAAAATCTAAAATTCCAACCGTCGGTTTAGCCCCGTGGGTACGGGGAACACCATCCGGAGAAAACAGAGTTGATGAGCCTAGCCGGTTTAGCCCCGTGGGTACGGGGAACACACATCACCTATCGCCTCTTGAATACCTATCCACGGTTTAGCCCCGTGGGTACGGGGAACACTTCTCAGTCATCGCAGTAATTTGGGATTCAAGCGGTTTAGCCCCGTGGGTACGGGGAACACGCTGACAATGGAAATGTCACTAAACCTACGTGACGGTTTAGCCCCGTGGGTACGGGGAACACTTGAAAAGTTTGGCTCAATAACAATAGATGCGCGGTTTAGCCCCGTGGGTACGGGGAACACTCGAGACCATTTCCCATGGACAGTCTGGCCAACGGTTTAGCCCCGTGGGTACGGGGAACACAAGTTGTAACGTGATAAAAGGCGTTGGAACGCCGGTTTAGCCCCGTGGGTACGGGGAACACGCTTAAGCCCCTTTCTTCACATCATCCATTCTCGGTTTAGCCCCGTGGGTACGGGGAACACGTGGGATAAAGATATAAAAGATCCTGCGAAAGCGGTTTAGCCCCGTGGGTACGGGGAACACATAATTCTTTTTCGAACTGTTCAATCACATTACGGTTTAGCCCCGTGGGTACGGGGAACACTTTCGACAGAGTTAAATTCGACAAAGTGTTTACGGTTTAGCCCCGTGGGTACGGGGAACACACCACCGTGGGCAATACCTGAGGGTTGCTGGGCGGTTTAGCCCCGTGGGTACGGGGAACACAATCAGAAGCGCCAGCCTGCACCAGAATAACACGGTTTAGCCCCGTGGGTACGGGGAACACGGGGGCATATTCGAAAGCACTCCTGAGCAGGTCGGTTTAGCCCCGTGGGTACGGGGAACACTGTTTTGATAGTTTTAACGCCGATTTAAGGCGCGGTTTAGCCCCGTGGGTACGGGGAACACTAAAAACATGTTCGTCATAAAAAAGTCCCTTTCGGTTTAGCCCCGTGGGTACGGGGAACACAACTGGCAGCAGAGTCCGTTATAAATAAAGTCCGGTTTAGCCCCGTGGGTACGGGGAACACCCGCTATAGGAGGATCTGAGAAGGGTTCGTCACGGTTTAGCCCCGTGGGTACGGGGAACACTTGTATTTAACACCATCTATGTTTACATCATACGGTTTAGCCCCGTGGGTACGGGGAACACCAAAACCATATGGTTAATTTCTGTTTTGATAACGGTTTAGCCCCGTGGGTACGGGGAACAC
>NZ_JAKFZQ010000019.1:0-81704 GCF_021654245.1 Pseudoalteromonas sp. MMG022
ATTGTTGTTACAAGCGCAGCAGTTTATCACAAAAAACAGGGGGCCAAAGGAGTTTATGAGAAAGTTGTGGTTTTTAGCATTATGATTGCGTGTTTGAATAATTGAGTGCTAATAACTCATGATGGACGCGCTATTAGTTAGGTATGGATAAAGTTACCCTAATTATTGGTACCAACAGCAAGTGCGCGGTATTATATGTTGATAATTAACAATATAAAGAAGTAGAAATATGTCATTTCCACCTTGTCCAAAATGTCAATCCGAGTTTGTATACCAAGATCAAAGTAACCTTGTTTGTCCAGAGTGTGCTTATGAATGGAACCCAAATGAAATCGATGAACAGAGCATCATCAAGGTAAAAGATGCAAACGGCGCTTTGCTTAATGATGGTGATAAAGTTACAGTGATCAAGGATTTAAAGATAAAAGGAAGCTCACAAGTTATTAAAATCGGCACCAAAGCTTTGGTAAGACGCGTGTTAGATAAGAAAGATCATGAACTCGATTGCAAAGTTGATGGGGTGGGGGAGATGATGGTAACAGCTAAGTTTGTCAAAAAAGCTTAGTTTCTTTCAGTGCCAATGGACTCAACCCATAAATTTACAGCGACACAACTAAGCGGCACATAAGTGCTGCTATTGTTGCTCAGCTGCTATTTAACGCTAGCCTGATGAGCACTAGTGTGAGGTTATTGGGCTTAAAACCATTTAAATAAACTCAATAGAGTGGGCTTATTTAAATGGTCTGATTATCTTTTTTGATAAAAGAAATATAAAGGAGTGATTGATGTTTGCGGTAATCTTTAAGGCAAAAACTGGGCGTCAAGATGAGCATTATTCTCAGACAGTTGAATTAATGCGCACCCTAGCGTTTGAAAAATATAACTGTCAGGATTTTATTGCCGTGACAGAAGGCCAACAGGAAGTCACAATATCTTATTGGCTATCACAAGAAGATATAAAAAACTGGCATGCGGACAGCCAACATCGTGTTGCTCAGCAGCTGGGGCGTGATACATGGTACGACTCTTACGTGGTAGAAGTGGTTGAGATCCTAAGAAAGTATAGTTTTGGTGAGTAGTAATTTAACTCGATAGCAGCTCACTAAAAAAACATATAATGTATGGTGCTTTTGGTTCTTCCAAAAAAGGAATGTAATATCGAAAGCACTTATCCATTCAATATAGTACCGTTAAGGGGCTATTCAGTATGAAACTCATTGATATTATGGCAGTATTGCTGTCCGCATAAACCGTGCCTACCGTTTATACATCTTGGTTATACGCATGTAACAATTCAGCCTAGCAATATTCCATCCTTTATTTGTACATTGTGATTTTCTAAATAATACTAAAGTTGATGTACGTAAAATGTTAAGTAGTCAATTATGAAAACCTCAACATTGTCGATGATGCTGGTGGGTGTGGGTTTGCCACTTGTAGCTGCTGCCAATGTCCAATATAGATCCTCAGAAATTGTTGTAGCAGGACCTGTGACAGATTCAAGCCTAAATGTACTTAGTTATTACCCTAAATCCAACCTGAGTATAGTGTCGGTTGCTAAAGGGAAAGAGCTGGATAAAGCGAAGAAGATGCGTTTAAAGGGAAGTCGTGCTCATGTGAATGTGCTCGTTAATAAGTTCGCTATGCCAAATGACCCCTATTTAAGCTATCAGTGGAACTGGCAAAATATTGGAGCCTATGGTGGATGGGATATCAGCACTGGCGGAACGAGTACAGTTGCTGTTTTAGATACTGGGTTAGCCAGTGGTGGTTCAGATGGAGTTGGCTGCGTTGTTGCGCCTTACAATGTGTATGACCCAATGAATTACCCAGAAGATGGTGATGGCCATGGCACGCATGTATCGGGCACCATTGCGCAAAGTACCAATAATGGTATTGGTGTGGCCGGTTTGGCGTATGGCGCATGTATTATGCCGGTGAAAGTACTGGATGACAGTGGTAGCGGCAGTATGGCGGCAATTGCAGAAGGGATATATCACGCAGTAGACAGCGGTGCTGATGTGATAAACCTTAGTTTAGGTGTGAGTGCAAGGTATCGTATTACTTCAGATCCAATTTTAGACCCAGCACTTGAATATGCTGCGTCAAATAACGTTATCGTGATTGGCGCATCAGGTAATGATGGTAGTCGCAAAAATATTAGTTATCCTGCAAGCCACAGTAGTGTGATTGCAGTAGGTGCAACAGATGCTAATGATCAGGTAACACGTTACTCGAACCGAGGTGATATGCTTGATTTGGTCGCTCCCGGTGGGGATACCAGCGTTGATAGTAATGGTGATGGATATGCCGATGGTATTTTGCAAGAAACAAAGATTGGCGGAAGTTGGGGTTATTATTTCTTTCAAGGTACTTCGATGGCGACTCCACACGTAGCGGCTTTGTCTGCAATGCTGATAAGTAATGGTACTGCCAGTACGCCTGTTGATGTTAAAGCTGCTATGCAGCAAACCGCTGTTGATTTATATGACACAGGTTGGGATAAGACATCTGGAGCGGGACTGATAAATGTGCCTGCAGCTCTCAATTGGCAACCGGGTATTGTGAATCCCCCTCCTATGTGTACCGATGCTGATAATGACGGTGTGTGTGTTGAGGAGGGAGATTGTGATGATAACAATGCCTCCGTATACCCCGATGCAAACGATACGCGAGGTAAAAAGGGTAGAGACGGAATTGATAATGACTGCAATGGTATTATTGATGGTTAATTGGTCATTTAAATCGCATACATTATAAGGTGAGATGCGCGATTGTTGAGTGTAACGTTATACTCGAAACTCCAACAATCGCGCGTTAATCGCTTCCACTTATCGCATATTTCATTGTGTCGTTCGCAATATGTTATAGCGCCTTTATTGGCTTCTGATAAGCTTCCACTTAAGAATCTTGGCTCTTTTTAGCCGCTTTTGAATAGTGAGTGATAGATGTTTGAAGTGATGGTGCTGGCAATTGCATTAAGTATGGACGCATTTGCAGTATCAATTGGCTTGGGCGCAAAAAAGGCTATGCAGACATCCGCCCTGGCATTTAAGTCTGCAATGTATTTTGGTGTATTTCAGGCGCTAATGCCGATGGCAGGATACCTAGGAGGTAAGGGAGTGCTCGGGTGGGTGCAAAACTATGCACACTGGGTCGCTTTTGTGTTGTTGTTACTTATTGGCATAAAAATGCTCTATGAAGCGATGTCAGAAGGAATAGAAGAGGATATTGCTCAGATCACGCATAGAGTCATGCTGATGCTGGCGCTAGCCACCAGTATAGATGCCATGGCAGCCGGTTTTACCTTAACATTATTGCAAGTGGAACCCTTTTTTGCGTGCGCGCTAATAGGTATCACCACATTTATATTTAGCTGGATAGGGGTTGTCGTCGGTAAACGTAGCGGTACATGGTTGGAAAGTAAAGCGGAGTGTTTGGGAGGGGTGATACTTATTTTAATGGCATTTAAAACACTCTTGTTTTGATATAGGTGAAATCGTTATTTTATAAATAGTTACGATATAAATAGAGGCATGATTAAGCTTATGTAAACCCATCAGCTAGTACTATTAAAAGCAATGGTTTAAAGAACAAAGGCTTAAGAAATGAAAATCACTATCGGTTTATTGTGTGTAATGATTTTTCTCGGTGGTTGCAAACTCACTCGTGTTGAAGGTGAAGTAGAAGACGTTGAAGTGAAAATAGGCAATAAATACAGTCACAGTACGTCTAGCAACAAACATTGTCCTCCTGGTCTTGCTAAACAAGGGAGATGCAAAAATTAAAATTTATGTGTACATAAATGTAAAAGGTAAATGAATCTGCGAGCGTGAAAATGCTCGCAGATTCATTTCAACAATACAAAAATGCGATATAAATTCGTATCTTTCACCAGCTTAAGCGCGGGAAATGACGAGTATTCTAGTCTACTATTTATGTTCCTAATGTATTCTGATCACTCAAGTTAACCCTATAAACTAGGAGGCATAGATATGATTGAGTTTATCAAAACAATAACAGTACTGTTATCGCTCTATTCCTGCCAAATATTCGCGCAATCGGATATCACGCAAAACCAACTACTTATTAACCAGATGTCTGATAAATCCCATGTCATTATTGACGTTCGTAGCGCGGAAGAATATGAGCAGGGACATATTAAAGGCGCGATTAATATTCCATTCAATCAGATTGAGCGACATATGAGTTTGCTGGAGCAACATAAGCAATCACACTTAGTTGTTTATTGCCGCTCAGGAAGAAGGGCGACTATTTTTATCGATGCACTGACACCCGAAGGATTTAACCTTTTGCACCTAGAAGGTGATATGAATGCATGGCTCAAAGCAAAGTTACCTGTAGTGACCAAACAGTAGTTTAATATCGTTCCGTAAAGTCTAGATCCTAAGAACGATATTCTTACTCATACTGAATTTCGTTTTTTATATATAAATAAATTATATATATATGAAAGTATATGTTTGCGGGACAGCCACTTTATGTGCTTTGATGTATTTGTTGTTCATAATATAGAAATATAACAACAAGTGAAGATGAAGTAATAACGCATAAAAAGGAAAGGAAGATGAAAATATCAGTAATAATGGCGGTGCTTAGTGTATTGTTTTTGGCTGGGTGTAAATCTAATGATGCGTCTGATGGTGCTACAGCGCAGACAAAGAAAAAGGCGTATCACTGCGAACAGGCTACCAAACTGGGTTCTATGATATCAAGAACGCGTTGTATCACACACGCTGACAAAGAACGTGAAGAGCAAAAGAGTAAAGAAGCATTTAGAGATTCAAGAGCTAAGGCTCCGAGAATCCATAGTGGTGGTTGAATAACGGATTAACTGAATTAGTTCAGATTAAAGATGCATTACATACTTGCTTTTAGCGTAGCAAGTATGGAAAAGGGAAAGTGTAATACTTTCCCTTTTGGTGATTATTCCAAACCTTTTTTGGTGTAAAGCGTGACCTTATCAGAAACTAGCGTAATTTTGATGTGCTTATCTTCACCGCCCCAAGTACAGTTGGTATGCAGGGTTTTTTCTTCACATTCATCGGCAGAGCCTAAAATCGCTTCAACTTCAGCCTTATCCATGCCTACTTTTACTTTATTATAGTTTTCTAAATTAACTTTAGAACATCCAACTAAAGTTAAAATAGCGGCGCTGATCAATAGTTTTTTCATAGATTTACCCGTTCTTAGTGTTTGTATTTTCTTATTTGAAAGATAATCCCCAATTTGGGATGATCTAAATAATGTATGTCTCCGCTGTATACACGTGTAAACTGCGACATTCGAGCTTTCTGTGTGTCTCCATCATCCATCAAATAACGTATATCAAGATTGCTGGTGACATAAAGATAATGCTTTACATGGATCTTTATTAAGCCTTCTAGTTGCCAGTGATCCTCATCAGCTTCGGTTTGAATGTTAAAGCGTTTATCTAGCAGACCAAGGTAGCCGTTTTGCTCGATGGTATCGAGAAGTCTTTGGCTGACAGGCGACTTAAATCTTTTCCCTGCAAAGATTTTCATGAATGGTGCTTTCCGTTGGCTTTGTTCAGGAAAGCGCCAGCCAGTGTGAAGAATTGGTTTTAAACCTCGGCGTTGCAACTTTTTAAGCACATCTTCAAACTTTAGCTGCTGCTTAGACAAAAGGTAGATATTATCCATATGCTCTTGCGAGTCCGCGTAGGGAGACACAGGGAGCGTATCGTATCGCGCGATGTAGTCATGGCTGGCATCGCACCCCCAAGAGTTACCTGCGTTACTCATTTGTTGAATAAACGGGCGAGGGTCGAAATCTGGATCACCTTCTAAACACCGTTGTTGACCTTGTGTATTAAATCCTTCACTTAGCAGGTCCAATTGCCTTTTCCCTTCAATAGGTGGGTGAACTAGACTAAAGTCTTCTCTGAGTGAATCGGTAGGCTGTTGTTCAAAAGCTATCATTTCAACTTCAAACCAGCGCTCTGCATTCGCGTTTAGAGAGAGTGTTGATAGCCAAAATGTCAGCGTCAGATTTGTTATTAACTGCTTCATGCAACTGCCTTTTTGTGAAAGTCTTCAATCATAGCATTGATTAATTTCAAACGCTCTTGACCATTTTTTTCTTCTATCGCAAAGCGTAATTTATTTGCGCCTTCCATTTTGTAGACACGCGGATTGCTTTGTATCAAAGCAATGATGAACGTTGGGTTAACTTTGGTTGTTGCGTTGAACTCAAAATAGCCACCTTTGGCATTTGCTTCTATCTTGCTGACCCCAATTTCGCTTGCTTGGACTTTAAGCTCCTGTACTTTGAATAGGTTTTTCGCAGCGTCGGGTAGTAGCCCAAATCGGTCAATAAGCTCTACCTGTAGCTCGTCCAATTCTTGATTGCTTTTGGTACTGGCAATGCGTTTATACATGCTCAAGCGCATATTCACATCAGGAATATAATCATCGGGTAATAATGCCGGAATTTTTAGATCAACGTCGGTATGTTGCTGCAATAGATTGTCTAATGTGGGTTCTTTGCCATCTTTGAGTGCCTGTACAGCCTGTTCAAGCATTTCCATGTACAAAGTAAAACCAACCGTTTGTATTTGCCCGCTTTGATCATCACCAAGCAATTCCCCAGCGCCTCGAATTTCAAGGTCGTGTGTTGCAAGCGCAAAACCCGCGCCGAGATCTTCAAGAGATTCGAT
The DNA here is from genome assembly GCF_021654245.1 of Pseudoalteromonas sp. MMG022. Taxonomy (NCBI): domain Bacteria; kingdom Pseudomonadati; phylum Pseudomonadota; class Gammaproteobacteria; order Alteromonadales; family Pseudoalteromonadaceae; genus Pseudoalteromonas; species Pseudoalteromonas sp. MMG022. The sequence continues at coordinate 6,701 of NZ_JAKFZQ010000019.1, forward strand.
AGCCTGTAGACGTTTAACAGCATCCTTGGTCAAAGTTTGGCTGTTCCTAGTGAGCAAGTATGCATACGCTTGGTGGTGGCTGCGACCAACACGTCCTCGCAGTTGGTGCATTTGCGCAAGCCCCAATTTGTCAGCTCTATCCATAATGATGGTATTGGCAGTGGGAATATCTATGCCGGTCTCAATGATAGTGGTACATACTAAAACATTATATTTTTGATGGTAAAACTCACTCATCAAATGTTCTAGTTCACGTTCTCGCATTTGTCCATGAGCAATGGCAACACCGGCTTCAGGTACAAGTGCTGCAATATCGCTGGCGGTTTTGTCTATGGTTTCTACATTGTTATGTAAAAAATATACCTGACCACCGCGCTTGATTTCACGTAATATCGCTTCGCGGATCAGCTCATCATTTCGCTCTTTCACAAAAGTTTTCACTGCCAAACGTTTTGCTGGGGGCGTTGCAATAATAGATAGGTCGCGCATACCGCTCATGGCCATGTTAAGCGTACGTGGTATGGGCGTTGCCGTCAGGGTTAAGATATCTACATCAGCGCGAAGCTGTTTGATTTTTTCTTTTTGGCGAACACCAAAACGATGTTCCTCATCCACAATTAACAGGCCTAAATCTTTAAACTTAATGTTTTCTTGAATAAGCTTGTGGGTGCCAATAACAATGTCTATCTGGCCACTTTCAAGTTTATCTAGCGTATCCTTTTGTTCTTTAGCGCTGTTAAAACGTGATAGAACACCGACTTGGACAGGTAAATCTGCAAAGCGATCTTTGAAGTTTTCGTAATGTTGCTGGGCGAGCAACGTGGTCGGCACCAACACGGCAACTTGTTTATTATCGTTAATGGCTGCAAATGCACCACGCATAGCCACTTCAGTTTTACCAAATCCAACATCACCACATACTAGACGGTCCATTGCTTGGTTTGACTGCATATCAGCTAACACGGCCTCGATGGCGTTGCGTTGATCGTCAGTTTCTTCAAACGGAAAACTATTTGCGAAGTCACGATATAGGGCCCCATCTAGCTTAAACGCGTAGCCTGGTTTACTTTGACGCTTTGCATAAATATCAAGTAATTCAGCGGCAACATCTCTGACTTTTTCGGCAGCTCTACGCTTGGCTTTTTCCCATACATCGGAGCCAAGCTTATGCAGCGGGGCTGTGGCTTCTTCACCACCAGAATAACGACTGAGCATGTGTAGGGCTGAAACTGGCACGTAGAGCTTGGCATCATTGGCGTAAGTAATCGTAACGAACTCTGTTGTAACACCAGCTGCATCAATAGTTTGCAAACCTAAGTAGCGACCAACACCATGATCCAGATGAACAATCGGTTGACCTTCTTTTAGTTCGGCAAGATTGCGTATCAGCGCATCTTGGCCTTGCTCGTATTTGTGTTTTCTGCGTCGGCGCTGAGATACCTTAACGCCCAACAGCTCTTGCTCAGTGATAATGCTCAGCGCAGGCTTGCTATCTTTACCTGAGAGAAACACGCTCTGTTCGAGTGGGCTTACGATTAGACCCACGTCTGTATTGCTTGTCATGAAGTCAGCAAAGCTCTCAAACTCTTTGAGTTTAAGGGCGGTCGGTTTGAGGAGGGTCAGTAGAGACTCTCGACGACCATCTGACTCTACACTAAAAATGATGCGTGCTTTTTGCTTTTTTTGCTCGGCAACATAACTAAGAATTTTGCTGTAAGGGTCGCTCTGCTTATGATCGATACGAATATCGAGCAACTCATTTGCTGATAGGTTGGTGTGGCCCGCTTTGGTACCTAATTTAGCTTGGCTCAGTCGAATGCGACCATAGCGATTAAACTGACTATATAATTCTTCAATAGGTTGATAGAGTTTTACTGGCTCCAACAGCGGCCTTAAAGGGTCGACACGTCTATTTTCATAACGCTTTTCAACGTCTTGCCAAAAGCTTTGTGCAGCGTGTTCGATATCTCCAAGATGCATTATCGTGGTGTTATCTGGAAGGTAGTCGAAGATGGTTGCCAATTGCTCGTAAAATAGCGGTAAGTAATACTCGATACCAGCGGGCCAATTGCCTTTGGTCACTTGCATGTAAATAGAGTCTTTTTCGGCACTGGCGCCAAATGCCTCTCTATAACCCACGCGAAACCGTTCTATATCCGCGTCATTGGTTGGAAATTCATGCGCGGGAAGCAAGTCAATTTCATCAACTTTATCACTAGAGCGTTGTGTTTCAATATCAAACAAACGAATGCTGTCGAGCTCATCGTCAAAAAAGTCAAATCGATAGGGGTGTTCGCTGCCCATGGGGTATAAATCAACAATAGACCCCCTTACTGCAAATTCACCGTGCTCCATCACTTGTTGTACATGTCGATAGCCAGATTCGCTCAAAGCAGACTTGAGTTGTTGTGCATCTATCACATCACCGACTTTGTACTTTAAGGCACTTCCATAGATGAATGCTGGCGGTGCTGTGCGAAGCATCAACGTGGATACGGGCACTATCAAGACACTGTTATTCTGTTGTTTTAGTGCATTGAGTGTCGCCAGACGCTGGGAAATAATGTCTTGGTGTGGTGAGAAGTGATCATATGGTAATGTTTCCCAATCGGGAAAAATCATCACAGAGCGCTTGGGTAGTAAATACCCAAGCTCAGTTTCTAAGCGCAGTGCACAAGGGGTATCTGGAGTAACGATCACAACCAGCTCTGGGTGCTTTGAAATGCCTTCGCTAAGCGCGACGCTCAAACCACTGCCGCTAAGCTGGCCCCAATGGATTTTATCTGTGGTGTTTTTTACCCAAGGTAATTCGCTCCAATGCGCAAACGACATTGATCACTCCTGTTTCGTTATTATTTAGTCTCGATAGATTTTGCAAAGGTCTTGATACTGGTCAATACGGCGATCTCTTAGATACGGCCAAATACGACGAACCGATTCACTGCGGCCCTGATCAATCTCAACTACCAGTGTTTGTTCCTGTGTTTCACTACCATGAACCAGCATTTCACCTTGTGGGCCTGCAACGAATGAGTTGCCCCAAAATTGAATGCCTTCGCTTTGTGTGCTCGGGTCTTGTTCATGACCTACGCGGTTTACACTAATGACAGGTACTCCATTGGCGACAGCGTGGGCGCGTTGAGAAATGATCCAAGCGTCGAGCTGGCGAATTTGTTCGTCCTGTTCATCTCTAGGATCCCAACCGATTGCGGTAGGGTAGATAAGTAGCTCAGCACCTGCCATGGCCATCAGTCTTGCAGCTTCAGGGAACCATTGATCCCAACATACTAAAACACCTAATTTACCGACCGAAGTTTGAATGGGCGTAAAGCCTAAGTCACCTGGCGTAAAATAGAACTTTTCGTAAAATCCAGGATCGTCCGGAATATGCATCTTTCGGTATTTACCTGCAATTGTTCCATCACGCTCTAACACCACTGCGGTGTTGTGATACAAGCCAGTTGCGCGCTTTTCAAACAATGAAGTGACGATAACAATATCGAGCTCTTTGGCCAGTGCGCCATACATATCTGTACTCGGGCCAGGGACTGTTTCGGCCAAGTCAAATAAGTCGGTGTCTTCGGTTTGGCAAAAGTACAAGCTACGATGCAGCTCTTGTAGCACTACCAGTTTTGCGCCTTGTTTAGCTGCGTCGCGAATGCCTTGCACGGTTTTATCGGTGTTTTGCTCTAGGCTATTGCTGTTGGCGTGTTGTACCAAACCAACTTTAAGTAATTGTGAACTCATGGCTTCGTCCTATTTTAAAAAACCACGTGGTAACTGCATTGTAATGCAATGCAAGCTGCCGAATTGATGAATAATAGGCAAACAATTAATGCCAATAACGGTGTGCTGTGGATAGGCCTTTTGTATCTGAGCCAAGGCTAACGCATCGTGAGCATCATCATACACAGGTACTAACACTGTTGAATTAATGATCAGGTAATTCGCATAAGTTGCTGGTAACCTGTCGCCATCGTCGTCAAACACGGCTTTTGGCCATGGTAAAGCTATCAACTTGTATGCGTCACCCTCAGGTGTTCTAAAACTTTGTAACTGCTTTTCCATCAAATCAAGCGACTTACAATGCTCGTCATTCTGGTCGTCACATTTTACGTAGACTAAAGTATTGTTCGGTGCAAAACGAACCAAGGTATCGATATGGCTATCGGTATCGTCACCGGCTAGGTAGCCATGATCAACCCATAAAAAATCACGTGCGCCAAGTTGCTCCATGAGTAGCGACTCAATGCTTTGTTTATCGTGTTGTGGGTTTCGGTTTGGGTTTAGAAGGCACTCAGACGTTGTTAGCAAAGTGCCGTGCTCGTTAATTTCAACGCCACCACCTTCTAGTACAAAGTCAATTGCTTGGTATTGATTACTAGAGTCTGCCAATTCGTTGACCAACTTGGCATTGATAGCGTTATCTAGCTGCGCCTCAAACTTATTGCCCCAGCCATTAAAGATAAAGTCATTAATACACAATCGCCCTAGTTCATCGGAGCAGGTGAGGGGGCCGTGATCTCTTGCCCATGTGTCGTTACATGGGGTAACAACAAATCGTACTTTGGATAACTCGACATCCGCTTCGCTCAGTAGCGAGCTAATGTGTGTTTTTAACTGCTCATCGTGGGCAACGATCACAACATATTGTAACTGAGTAATGTGTTGACAAAGAGTAACATACACAGGTTCAACATCTGCGAGTATGCTCGCCCAGTCGGTATCTTTGTGTGGCCAAGTGAGCATCACAGCATCTTGTGGGGCCCATTCAGGTAGAAGTCTAAAGCTCATGATTAAACACTAATAAATAACTAAGCCGTTAGTTTATCATTGTGTCGTGAGCTGTCAGCTATTTTGTTCTTTATTCTGCTCTGATTGACGCTTTTTTAGCTGTCGAGTTTGGGCATGCAGACTTGCGCGTACCAGCAACTCCTGATCTTCTTCACGGATTTTGGTAAACGCTATGGTGTGCTGGTGCTTGTCATCTTTGCTACTTTTTACATCGATAACTTCACAATAACAGTAGATAGCTGCGGCTTCTTGTCGTAAAAACAGTTTTGTTCTTAGTGCTGTGCCAACGGGGTATGTAACTTGAGATGTAAAGCGCAGCCCGCCGCCGCCATATGAATCACAGTAGATATTATCTTCATCGGGTTGTTCTGTGGCGAGAATATGACTCATTATGAGGTCAATTTTGCGAGATTGGGCCTGTAAAAACGCTGCCAGATCGGTCGCAATATCGCCTAAATTACGAAGTGGGCTGAGCATTTTGTGGTCAAGCTCTTTCATCTCGTTGGCAAGTTTAAACAATGCAGGAATTTTTGCCTCAAGTTCACCTAAGGTGCTGGGTACTTCATCAAGGTTTACCTCTTTGAGATTGACCTGATTGGCATCGTCTACCTGAAAGTACTGTTCAAAGTTTTCGAGAAGTTGTTGCTTATTCATAACACGACCATAGTGGTGTTTTATTTAATATTAACGGCTTAGCGCTAAAAACACCATAGTATCGGCATGACAAGACTAAAAAGTGCTTCTAAAACTGCAAAAATATTTGTATAAATACAGGTTTGTAATAATAATGTATTAAATTGTTGCTTAATGATTAATTTTTATAGGTGAGTTATATGGACATAATAGAAACAGATCCGAAGGCACTGACTGCCGCCTTATCCTTACCAGAGAACCTAAAAATAAGAAATGCCACGGTCGCAGATGTAGCAGAAATGGCTCGGGTCACTCAAGCCAGTTGGCAGCTAGCGTTTAAGCCATTTTTACCTCAGGATGTGCTAGACAGAGGTACGCAGGAATTCTTTCAGAAAATCTGGACATCCATTGTGAACAAGCCAAAAGATAATACCGCGCTGGTGATAAGCAACGGGCGTCATATAGTTGCTTGTGGTGCAAGTGGTAAGTATCGCACCGCTCATAACCCTGTTAGTAGGCGCGTGTGTAAATTAAAGGCTGGTGAGCTTTATCGTGGTTATGTGCTACCCGATCATCAAAATAAAGGCTTGGGTCAAGCATTGCTCAAAGCGCGTCTTCTTAAACTATATGAACAAGGGTATCAGCGAGCTTATACATGGATTTACGCCAAGAACACTCAAGCTCGCGCTTTTTATGAAAAGCACGGCGCGGTTAGCTTAGACAGTGCGTTAGGTTTGACGATGAATCGGTATCCATTTGAAGAAGTGTGTTATGGAATTGAAGTGAATAGTGTTTTTAATGACCTGTAATGAGGCGTGAGAAGAGCGGGGTGGAACGTCAATGTGAAGTTTATTTGTGTTGTGTTAGGAGTAAGATACTTCTTAGCGTAAGGAAGGAGTTTCGATAATTACGCTAAAACTGATGAAGTAGTATATAAGCTTCCATAGTATATAAAGGTACTGAGTGTCTTGGTACGGTCAACTGGGACCCATATCTCACAGTATTAGAACAATAAGATAGAACAAACATAGTTTGCATATTAAGGCGGCCATTGTGAAGTGGCCGCCTTTTTAGTTTTACGCTAATCCTTCTTTAGTATCTACTTGCTCTTTTTTGTGTTGTTCAGCGATTTCATCAGCCAGCTCCTGCCTAGAGCGTTTTTCTGTCAGTTGACGGTTAGTCAGCCAGAAAAAGAATAAAGGCACGAAGAACACTGCAAGGAATGTGGCAGCCATCATACCACCCATAACACCTGTGCCTACGCTATGTCTCGCGCCAGCGCCAGCGCCTGAACTGAGCACAAGTGGTACAACGCCAAGGATAAATGCCAGTGAAGTCATAATAATAGGTCTGAACCTTAGTCGTGCCGCTTCTAATGCAGCTGCGCTGGTGCTCCAGCCTTGCTGATGTTTCATGAGCGCATATTCGACAATCAAAATGGCATTTTTACTGGCAAGTCCTAACAGGGTCACCAAACCAATTTGGAAATACACGTCGTTCGTTAATCCGGCAATCCATACCGATATTAATGCGCCAAATGTACCAAAGGGTAGGGCAAGTAACACTGAAAATGGTAATGACCAGCGTTCATAAAGTGCCGCTAGAATTAAAAAGACCATAATCACAGCCAGCCCCAAAGCAAGCCCCGTTGTGCCCGAGCTTTGCTTTTCCTGATAAGCAGAACCTGTCCAGTCATAACTCATGTCAGGCGGTAATACGCTACGAGCGATCCGCTCCATCTCCGCAATTGCTTGGCCAGAGCTGTATCCTGGTGCTGCTTCACCAAGCAGTTTAACTGCTGACAAGTTATTGTAACGTTCGAGGCTTTCGGGACCGCGACTGTATTCAATGTCAGTAAACGCTGAGATAGGTACCATATCGCCTTGATTGTTCTTCACATAGATACGGCCTACGTCCTCAGGTGTCATTCTAAATTCAGCTTCAGCGGAAAGTAGTACCTGCCAAGCTCGGCCAAATTTATTGAAGTCATTTACGTAATAAGTACCTAGGTTGGCAGCCAATGCATTGAAAGCACTGTTGATGTTGACACCCATTGCTCTTGCTTGCTCTCGGTCCATATGAACTTTTAGCTGTGGTGCATCGGGGCGCCATAGCGTTTGTAAACTGGCAAGCACGGGGCTTTTTTGTGCTTCGTTCATCAACAACTGCATACCTTGTTTTAGCTTTTCAGGCCCGCCGGCTCCTTTATTTTGTAGGTAAACCTCAAAACCACCCGTGTTTCCGAGGCCAAAAATTGGAGGTGGGTTGAATGCAAGTACCAGTGCTTCGTTGATATGCGCGGTTTTCATGTAAAGCTCACCAACTAAAGATTTTGCCTCTACTTCACGCTCATCCCAATGTTTTTGCGTAACAAACAACGTAGCAGCACTGTTTTTGTAGCCATTACCAATGAAGTCGAAACCAGTGAAAGCAACAACGTTCTCATTGGCAGGGTTTGACTGAATTGCGGTGATGACTTCATCAACCACTTCAGCGGTGCGCTCTAAAGATGAACCATCGGGTAAGAAGATAGCCGAAATATAGAAGCCCTGATCTTCATCTGGAACCAAGGAGCTCGGGGTGCTTTTCCACAAGATGCCAGTGACGCTTATCATGGTTGCAACAAGAATAAAGCCGAGCAAACCGCGTCTAACCATAAAACTAACCGCACTGACATAGCGACCTGTGATCTTGGCAAAGAACTCGTTGAACCAGACAAAGAATCCTGCGGTTTGTTTGTGTTCATGCTTTAAAATGAGAACACACAGTGCAGGGGTCATAGTGAGTGCGACTACACCCGACAAGCTCACTGAAATAGAAATGGTGATTGCAAATTGTCTAAATAGCTCGCCAGTGAGGCCACCCAGAAAGGCAATCGGTACAAACACCGAGCAAAGTACTAGAACGATCGCAACTACAGGGCCGCTGACTTCTTGCATCGCTTGAATGGCCGCTTCACGCGCACTGACATGTTTTTCATGCATGATACGTTCGACATTTTCCAAGACAACAATTGCATCATCGACCACGATACCGATTGATAATACCATTCCAAACAAGGTCAGAGTATTAATAGAGTAACCTAGCATATACATACCAGCGAACGTGCCGAGTAAGGATACAGGAACCGCCAAGGTTGGGATCAAAGTGGCGCGCCAGTTTTGCAAAAATAGATAAACGACTAAAAACACCAAAACCATTGCTTCGACAAGAGTTATCAGTACCTCTCGGATGGAAACCTCAACAAAGCGAGTGGTGTCATAGGCATTTAGGTGCGATAGCCCAATTGGAAACTGGGTTTTGAGTTCTTCAATGGTTTGGTTAACTTGTGCGGCGACATCCAGCGCGTTAGCACCTGGCTGTAAAAAGATACCGAGTAACACCGCTTGCTTACCGTTGATGGTACCAGCAAAGTTGTAATCTTTAGAGCCTAGTTCTACACGGGCGATGTCTTTCAAACGTAGATTAGAACCATCAGGGTTTACGCGGATCAAGATATCTTCAAACTCTTCAGCACTCGATAAGCGCCCTTGTGCGGTGACACTGTATACTAATTCCTGTGCATGCTTTGAGGTAGGCGTTGCACCTATTTGGCCCGCTGCATATTGAGAGTTTTGTTCCCTTATTGCGCCACTCACTTCTTCAACGGTAACGCCCAACTGGCTCATAATATCTGGACGTAGCCAGATACGCATAGCATAGTCTTTGGCACCAAAAATTTGCACGTTTGTTGTGCCTGGGATGCGCTTTATTTTATCCAATACGTTCATGGTGACATAGTTAGAAGTCCATAAACTGGTCCGCGAGTTGTCAGGCGAGTAAAAGGCATGTACTTGTAAAAAGCTAGAAGAACCTTTGGCTACAACCACGCCTTGTCTGCGAGTCTCTTCTGGCAATCTTGCTTCAACTTGCTTAACGCGATTATTAACGTTAACAGCGGCTTGGTCCACATCTGTGCCAATCTCAAATGTTACCATGATGGTGGTAACGCCTGAACTGGTACTGGTGGAACTCATGTACATCATACCTTCAACGCCTGTGATGGCGTTTTCGATAGGTGCAGCTACCGTTTGTTCTAATACCTCAGCAGATGCCCCCGGATAGACGGCGGTCACTTGTACAACAGGAGGGGCGATTTCAGGATATTGAGCGACAGGTAGGCTTCGCATCGCCGCCAAACCCGCCAAAACAATGACGATAGATATGACAAAGGCAAAGATTGGCCTGTCTATAAAAAAGCGAGAAAACATACGTTATTTTTCTCCCTGTTCTACGACTTGTACTGGCATTCCAGGGAAGAAAATACGCGCCATACCTTCAACGATTACCGATTGTTGTGGTTGAAGACCGCTGCGAATTATCCAATAGTTATTTTCATCTATTCTGACCCATTCACCTACTTCAACAGGAGCGGGTAAGGCAACCAGTGTGCCTTGCTCGTTTTTTGTTGCAACGTAAACGAACTTACCAGTACCGTTATCAAGTACCGCGCGTTGAGGTAGTAATACAACATTGTGACGTACCGCACCTTTTAGTCTTACTCGTACAAATTGGCCGGGTCTAAGCTGTGATTGTGGATTGGCTACTTTGGCTTGTAATTCACTTGTGCCAGTGTAGCGGTTGACTCTTACGTCGGAGAAGTTTACTTTGCCTGTTTGCTCATAGATACTGCTATCTTGTAGCACAATTTCAACGTCGAATTCATTGTTCTCTGGTAATGTTAATCCGCCTGTTTCAACATCTTGACGCATCTTCAATTGTTCGCGCTCAGAAAAGCCAAAGCGCACGCGCATAGTGTGAGTGTCAGTAAGTTCTGTTAATAACACTTCAGGGCCTGAGACATAACTGCCTTCAGAAACAAGCTCACGTCCAATAATACCTGAGACGGGGGCTTTTACTTGCGCGTAATTCAAATTGAGCTTGGCTTCATTAAGGGCCACTCTCGCTGACTCCAAATTTGCTAGAGCGATGTCGTAGCTGGATGCCGCGTTATCAAAGTCACGTTTGGACAATGAACGCTCATTGGTAAGTGTTTCAAAGCGATCGCGTTCTCGTTTCGTCTGGATAACCGCAGCCTCTGCTGCATGAAGTTTCGCTTTGGCTGTTTCAAGCTCAAGTTTAAATGGTTCAAGATCGAGCGTAAAAAGTGATTGGCCCTCTGTTACGGTTTGGCCTTCTTCAAAATTTCTTGATTCAACAATGCCAGACACACGGGCGCGTATTTCTACTTCCTTGTTACCTGCCAGTGTAGCGGGTAGTTCAATGGTAATTGGTACATTGGTTTTTGTAACAGGGAGTATGCTAACCGCAGCAGGCGGCATGGCGTGAGGCGCTGATTGTGAATTATCTTCTTGGCAGGCAGTAAGTAATAAAAGCGTGCTTGCCATAAGTACGACTGATTTTACACAGCTAGTGAAGTGTGGATACATGTTTACTCCAATTCCTGTAGATGCATTGTAACTCTAACGTTGCAGATAATAATGCTTACTATCTCTGAACTGGCTGTGTTGTGAGTCCACTAGACATGCTCAGAGAAGCGACCTTGCTTTTGCCCACTGACTATACAATATATACCCATAGTAAAGATAAGTGAACGAACTTTTAGAAAGTAAACGATAGTGTATACTTTCTTGATTTGTAGGTAAACGGTTTAGTTTACTTTTTATTTGCCCAGTTTTTCATTAAAATACAGTTAACAGCTCTTATAACAAGAATATTAGATGACGCAATATTCAGCAAAACAGCAAGATATTCTGAGCGCGGCAATTCAGTTGTTTGCTCAACAAGGTTTATCGGCGACTACAATGGAGCAAGTTTGTAACTCTGCTCAAGTTTCAAAACGTACGTTATACAAACACTTTGCTAACAAAGACGCGCTTTTTGACGCCGTTGTTGACTTATTGATAAAACGCATCGTACCGCTCACTTCAATTCAGTTTATCCCAAACTATGACTTTGCCACGCAACTTAAGCATTTAGCGAGAAGTGCGGTGTCGCTACTTAGCGATGACGATTACCTTACTTTGTCACGTATTGTTATCATTGAATCCATGCGCTCAAAAGAACAGGCTCACAACCTAAATATGCGTTTGATGGATTGTGAAAAAGCCATGTTAATATGGTTCGAAGATGCAGCTAATGCACACTGTTTAGGTAACTTTAACGCTGAATTTGCTGCCGCCTTTTTCTGGGGCGGGTTAAAAAAACTGACGTTTTGGGAGCAAGTGATCAAATGGCAAGCGCCACTAGATGAGGCAGCGCTTGACAAGTTGATTGAGCAGGTGTGCTTGTTATTTTGCTCAGGTGTTACTCCACGCCAATAAACCCACCTGTTTGGTGGGCCCACAGCTTGGCATAAATACCGCCCAGTGCAAGTAGTTCACTATGGGTGCCGTGCTCAACGATCTGCCCTTGTTCCATCACGATAAGTTTGTCCATTTGGGCAATCGTTGACAATCTGTGTGCAATAGCAATAACAGTCTTGCCAGCCATGAGTGTATCTAGGCTATCTTGAATGGCAGCCTCAACCTCAGAATCGAGAGCGGAAGTCGCTTCATCCAAAATCAGGATAGGGGCATTTTTTAGCAACACTCGCGCAATCGCAATACGTTGACGCTGGCCACCAGAGAGTTTAACGCCTCGCTCACCCACCTGAGCATCAAAGCCTTTGTGACCTTTACTGTCTTCTAGGTCCTGAATAAAGTCATAGGCTTGTGCCTGCTTCGCGGCACTAATTAGCTCTTCTTCAGTAGCACTGGGACGTCCATACAAAATATTGTCACGCACGCTTCTATGTAGCAACGAAGTATCTTGAGTGACCATAGCAATATATTGGCGAAGGCTTTCTTGCTTTACTTTAGAAATATCCTGTCCATCAATACATATACAGCCGCTGTCAATATCGTAAAATCTTAGCAGCAAGTTCACTAATGTTGACTTGCCAGCGCCTGAACGCCCAACCACGCCAACCTTTTCTCCGGGCTTAATTGATAAGGAGAGGTTATCAATCACATTGGCTTGGGTATTTTTATCAAGGCGTTTGTAGGCAAAGCAGATATCTTTAAACTCTATCGCACCGGCGCTAAATTCCAAAGTACGTGCCTGTGGCTCATCTTGTATATCAATTGGTTTAGACAACGTGGTAATGCCATCAGACACAGTGCCGATATTTTCGAATAATCCACTTATCTCCCACATTATCCATTGTGACATTCCATTTAGTCGCAAAGCTAAGCTTACGGTAATGGCAATGGCACCTACTGTAATCGCACTAAGTGACCATAAATATAAAGATAAAGCAGCAACGGAGAATACCAATAGGTAATTTAGCGTTTGCACGCTCACATTGAGACCAGTGGCTAATCTCATTTGCTTGTATACAGGCTGAATAAATACATCCATGCTGTCTTTGGCGTATTGTTCTTCACGTTGTGTATATGAAAAAAGTTTAACGGTAGAAATATTGGCATAACTGTCAACAATACGGCCAGTCATCTCGGAGCGAGCATCAGCTTGAGCGCTAGACACGCGTTTGAGTTTTGGCACAAAGTAAACCTGTACGCCAATATATAAAGCAAACCATACCAGCATGGGTAGCATGAGCCTAATATCCGCCTGTGCAACCAGCGCCATCATCGCAGTAAAGTAGACCATCACATAGACTAGGACATCTAGCAGCTTCATTACACTTTCGCGAACTGCAAGTGCGGTCTGCATAACCTTGGTCGCTATGCGGCCTGCAAATTCATCTTGGTAGAAGCTCATACTTTGCTTTAACAAGTAGCGGTGAGCTTGCCAACGTATTGACATAGGATAGTTACCCAGCAGGCTTTGGTGCAGAATTGCTGAGTGAAAGAGCACTAAAAGCGGTAACGCAACCACTGTGACTAGCGTCATACTCAAAAGCTCTGAGCTTTTTTGTGCAAACAACTCTGTTGGCGTGTAATTTGATAGCCAATCGACCAAGTCACCCATAAACCCAAATAACATAACCTCAAGAACTGCCAATAAAGCCGCACTCAATGACATTAATACAAGTGGCCACTCCATGCCTTTGGTATAAAAACGGCAAAAAGCATACAGTGAATTAGGAGGCTGGCTGACAAGTGTTTCAGGAAATGGGTTGGTGAAGCGTTCAAAAATCTTGTACATCTGTTCTATCCCTCGTATGTAAGATCCTCATTCTACCAATTACTGGGTAAATATCCAGTATCTATATTTCTTTTTAATCAACGTCCATTCAAGTCAAGGTTTTAGCCATAAAAAAACCGGCCTAGGCCGGTTACAAACAAATACGAATAATTAGTTGCCGTTTTCTTCAGCGTACTTCTTACAAGCTTCTTTGTCTTCACATTCACCGTATAAATAAAGTGAATGGTTTGTCAGCTTAATGCCATTTTGCTTTGCAATCTCATCTTGACGAGTTTCAATGACATCATCTTCAAACTCAACCACTTTGCCACATTTTAAGCAAACAAGGTGGTCATGGTGTGTGGAGCCAGACAGTTCAAATACAGACTTGCCACCTTCGAAATGGTGACGGGTTACTATGCCCGCGTCATCAAACTGGTTTAATACACGGTAAACCGTCGCCAGACCAATTTCTTCTCCTAAATCCAACAGGATTTTGTAAACATCCTCAGCGCTGATATGTTGATTGTCTGGTGATTGTAAGATCTCAAGGATTTTGATCCTCGGAAGGGTTACCTTTAAACCGGCTTTTTTTAACTCTAAGTTGTGATCAGTCATTAAATCTGTCTCAATCTATTTATGTGTATTTATCTTAAGTCATTCGCACGACGCCGCTTAAACTTAAGAATAACTTGCTATGCACCTAAGTGCAAAGCTTGCAATAATTATTAGTCCTCAAGCTCAGCCAAGCACATTTCATCATATACTTGAGCGCACCAAGCTTTAACACGTTGTTCAGTTAACTCTGGCTGGCGGTCTTCATCAATACCTAAACCCACAAAGTGAGAGTCATCTACTAGTGCTTTTGATGCTTCAAATTCATAACTTTCAGTAGACCAGTGACCCACAACAATAGCACCTCTTTGTGTAACGATATCGTTAATCATACCCATCGCATCTAAAAAGTACTCTGCATAATCTTCTTGGTCACCACAACCGAAAATAGCTACCAGTTTGCCTTCGAAGTCAACTTCTTCAAGTTCAGGGAAGAAGTCATCCCAGTCACATTGAGCTTCACCGTAATACCATGTAGGAATGCCGAATAAGATCAGATCAAATTCTGCGATTTCTTCTTTACTACTTTTTGCAATGTCTTTGACGTCTACAAGCTTTTTACCTAGCTCTTTTTGTATCATCTTAGCAACATGTTCAGTGTTGCCTGTGTCACTGCCAAAAAATATACCTACGCTTGCCATTTAATGCTTACCTTCTATCTGTTATTCGCTAATTTCTCTTGCAAGATGGTTTCTATTAACGCGCTACGGCTGATATTTTGTTCATCTGCCATGTCACTCAAAGCTTGGTAAAGCTCTGATGAAACTTTAAATTCTACGCGTTTTAATCCTCTTGCACGATCACGTTTAATCTGATTACGCTTGTTGACCTTTAATTGCACTTCTCTTGGAAGTGGGTTGGTTTTAGGCCTGCCGGGGCGTTTTTCATTATCAAATAAGTCAATCGTGGTTCTATCTGTTTCAGATTTTGCCATGTCTAACCAACACCTGCACCTTGCCAAAATACCTGAATTAAGCCTTTAGCAATAAAACCTGAACAGCCCAGAAACAACACTAACCAAACGGTGTATCTACCAAACTTTGGCACATCACCTTTTTTTAGAACATCTTGGATAGCCATTCCTATAAAAAAGAAGATACCCGCTAACGCGAAATACAGCCCTAAGGTTTCAAATTCGTTTATAAACTGACTGACCATGTGCGCTCTACTAAAATCTCAAACGGCGCGTACTATAACATAATCATTTGAGATAAATTAAGTTCGCAACGTAAAAACAACATTATAATTGAAGAAAATCAATTATAGATCTATTTACTGATTGCGGTTTTTCTGCATGGAGCCAGTGACCAGCACCATGGATAACCTTTGCTTTGGCGTTGCTAAAGCTTTGGGTAATGGCATCTTTATGCTCCGGCAGTATATAGTCTGAGTTGTTTCCTTTGATAAATAGAGTATCACACAAACAAGAATGAGTTGCATTTATATTTGCGGTTACTTTGCTGTAATTTTTACAGATCGACGCTAAATTAAAACGCCACGCAAGCTTGGAATGTTCATTTTTAGCTAAGCTTTTTAGTAAGAACTGTCTAACACCTAATTCTTCAATGTATTGTGCCATGATTTTATCGGCCTCGCTGCGGCTTTGTATTTTGGCATGTGTAAGGGCGTCTTCAACCGCTTGTAAGCCGGCAATGATACTATCATGTCTTGAATGATAGGCTACGGGCGCAATATCTAGAATGGCTAAACGTTCAACACGTCGTTGGTCTATCATGGCTACTTGCATTGCGACTTTTCCACCCATTGAATGGCCAACTAGGTGAGCTTTTTCAATTTGTAGGTGATCCATCAAAGCAATCACATCACTGGCCATTGTCGGATAATCCATCACTTCATGGTGAAATGATAGCCCGTGGTTTCTTAAATCTACATTCGTTACTGTAAAATGTTCAGCTAAGGCTTTAGCAACAATGTTTAGGTTATCTAATGAACCAAATAGACCATGCATAAGGATAACATGGGGCCCTGAGCCTGTTTGGGTGTAGTTAAGTAGCATGTATTCTCCTAAATTTGAGGCATAATTGTGCCAGCGTTAGGCAAAAATGCAAAGCCGTAGAGTAATGAGTGAAATCAGGATATAATCACGCACAGATGCACTAAATTTCAGTAATGACAGGAAAAGCATGAAGAAAATAGAAATAGATGACGAACTTTATCAATACATCGCAAGCAATACCCAAAGTATTGGCGAAAGTGCCTCTCAAATTTTGCGTCGTTTATTAAATCTCTCTGTTGATAGCACTGAGCCTTCAACGCCTATGCCAAGCAGCGAACCTGCCACACAACTAGAACAAAGCGAACAACTACCAGAGGCCGAAGAGCCTGCTCAATCACATGAAAATGTGTTTAATATTTTAAATAAAGAAGAACTTGCGATGCAAAAAGGTGTTGTAGGTCGATTTTTATTTATTCTTTGTGCGCTGCATCGCACTCATAAGAAAAGCTTTCATAAAGTGCTCGACATAAAAGGGCGTGACCGTATTTATTTTGCAAAAAGCAAAGAAGCGTTACTTGAAAGTGGTAGTAGTATGAACCCAAAAAATATTCTCGATAGCGAATATTGGGTGATGACCAACTCAAATACGACTCGTAAGAAAATGATGCTTCATGAAGTGGCGTTGAGCTTAGGCTACACTGAAGCGCAAGCTGAAACTATCCGAGACTACCTATAAGGACATCGTATGGCAATCCACCCAGGCGCTGGCAAACCCGCAGCGCAGTCGCAATTAGCTGATATTCCTAAACTGGTATCCGCTTATTATTTAAATGAGCCTGATTTAGAGCAACACCCAGAGCAATGCGTAGCTTTTGGCACCTCAGGGCATCGAGGCTGTTCATACAACGTGAAGTTTAACGAATCTCATATTTTGGCAATTACTCAAGCGATTTGTGATTATCGTAAAGCTAATGACATTTTCGGTCCGCTGTTTTTAGGTAAAGATACGCACGCATTATCGGAAGCTGCCTTTAACTCTGCAATAGAGGTGTTGGTTGCCAATGAAGTACAAGTCATCACACAAGAAAATGATGACTACACGCCAACGCCAGTAATTAGCCACGCAATAGTATGTCATAACAAAAATAATCCTAATGAATTAGCGGATGGTATTGTTGTTACGCCATCACACAATCCGCCTGAAGATGGTGGTTTTAAATATAATCCGCCCAATGGTGGGCCTGCTGACACCGACGTAACGAATTGGATTGAGAATCGAGCAAATCAGTTGCTGCTTGAAGATCTTGTAGAGGTTGAGCTATTTCCGTTTGCTAAAGCAAGACGTTCGGGTTTTATTAAATATCAAGATCTGATCACCCCTTATGTAGATGACTTAGCAAATATTGTTGATATGCAAGCGATCGCAAAAGCGGGTGTTAAAATAGGTGTCGATCCGCTAGGCGGGTCCGGCATTAACTTTTGGCCTGTGATTAGTCAAAAGTATCAGTTAGATCTCACGGTTGTTAACAACCAAGTTGACCCGCGCTTTGCGTTTATGCCGTTAGATAAAGATGGCAAAATTCGCATGGATTGTTCGTCACCGTACGCGATGGCTAATTTGATCGCGCTAAAGGATGACTATGACATTGGTATTGGTAATGACCCTGATTATGACCGCCATGGCATAGTGACCAAAGATGGTTTGATGAACCCGAACCACTTCTTAGCCGTAGCGATAGATTATTTGCTGAATCATAGAAGTTGGCCAAACGATGTAAAAATCGGTAAGACATTAGTCTCGTCAGCCATGATTGATAAAGTTGTTGCTGCAAACAATCATGCAGTTTATGAGGTACCAGTAGGCTTTAAATGGTTTGTTAAAGGTTTGAATAAACAATGGTTAGCGTTTGGTGGTGAAGAAAGCGCAGGGGCGTCATTTTTACGCATGAATGGTGATGTATGGAACACAGACAAAGACGGCTTCATTCTTGGATTACTGGCCGCTGAAATTTTGGCCGTAACTGGCAAAACACCATCTGAGCGATATCAGGAACTCGAGCAACAGTTTGGCTCGCCTTTATACAAGCGCATTGATGCGCCAGCATCGGTTGAGCAAAAAGACCGCTTAAAAGCGCTAAGTCCCGCGGATGTAACCGCTGATCAGCTCGCTGGCGACAAAATTACTCAGATATTAACAAATGCACCGGGTAATGATGCCGCAATAGGTGGCTTAAAAGTTGTTACCGAAAATGGCTGGTTTGCAGCGCGCCCATCTGGCACAGAAGATATTTACAAAATATATCTTGAGTCATTCAAAGGAGAAGCCCACTTGCAGCAGCTGGAACAAGAGGCTAAAGCACTTGTTGACTCAGTAATTCGTTAAGTTTTACATCATTAAAAGCCATGCTATTGCATGGCTTTTTTGTACCTTTTGAGCAAAGATAATCACTCTCACATAATAACCAGATCAGGTGACCGTATGTACCTAGAAGAATTAAAACGCACCGGGGACTTTTTAACCCTAACAAGAAACAATGAATTTCATTTGCCAGCACAGCAATTTACGTTGTCCAATGGCACCCAAGTGGATGTGATAGATACAGGTGTGATCCAATTTACACCCGCTCAATATGGTCTTAAGGATATCGTGTTATCTAGCGCGATTCATGGTAATGAAACTGCACCAATTGAGATTTGTGATGAGTTAATCCAGAGCATCATCAAAGAGCAGCTAACGCTTAAACATAGAGTGCTGTTTATATTTGGTAATCCGAAGTCTATCAACATCGGTGAGCGCTTCGTTGAAGAGAACTTAAACAGGTTGTTTAATGGCACGCATGCACAAGGTGACATTGAGAATGAAGAACGTAAGCGCGCTGCGAATTTAGAGCGTTATGTTACGGCCTTTTTTACATCCGTCGAAGCGGGGCGTTATCGCTGTCACTATGACTTACACACAGCTATCCGTGGGTCTAAAAATGAGAAGTTTGCAGTTTATCCGTTTTTACACGGGGAACCTTGGAAAAAGTCGCAACTGCAGTTTTTATTAGCCTGTGGTGTAAACACCGTACTGATGATGCGCTCAGCTGCAACTACATTTAGCTATTTCTCATCTCGACAGTTTGGCGCTGATGCATTTACTGTGGAATTAGGTCAAGTTAAACCATTTGGCCAAAACGATATGAGCCGATTTGCCAAAACCAAAGAAACTTTAACTGCATTAATTAGTCAGAATGATATCAACTTCGGAAAATTTAATTCTGGCGATTATGAACTGTTCCAAGTCCATAGAACGATCAATAGAACGCAAGAAGACTTTACGTTTCCGTTTGCTGATAGTGCCGAAAACTTCACGGGTTTTGCCAAAGGTGAACTACTGGCTACTGACGGAGAAACTAGGTATCTTGCGGAAGTTGAAGGTGAAGCCATTATTTTCCCAAATGCTAACGTAGCACTAGGACAGCGCGCTTTATTAACGGTAATTCCTATGGAAGTAGATGAGAGGTTTGTTTAATTAGTTGTTTTCAATGTAGTTATCCTTCCGTATCAAAATCTTTCCAAGCATAATTATGCAAATTATGGGTTATTCATCTAGGATTAGTTGAATAACCCTTTACGTTAACGTAAAGTGACACTAGTTTTTATTTAATCGATTTGCAAAAGTTGAACGGATTATTCATACAAAATAAAGCCAATCTATAATTAAAAAATTCATTGTGATTGGTGCCGTTCAGAGTCCGCCTGTGCTTGCACATGCCGCTTTACTTGCAAATGTGTTATGACAACAAGAGAAGGTAGGTTATGACTAACCCCAATAACATATCGTTAAATATCAGCCATGAGTTGAAGTTTATTGATAGCCATGCCCTGGATATTCCAACTTTATCCATATTAGGTGATGACGGTGAAGTACTTCCTGGTGCAACAGCGCCAGATATCGACAAAGAAACTGCGCAACGCCTTTACTCTACAATGCGTTTTATTCGCTTGTTGGATGAGCGTATGCAAGCGGCACAGCGTCAAGGGCGTGTTAGTTTTTACATGCAGTGTTTGGGCGAAGAAGCAGCGATTACAGCCAGTACTGCGGCGCTGAAGCAAGATGATATGATCATGGCTCAGTATCGTGAGCAAGCAGCAATTGCATATCGCGGATTTACCCTTGAGCAGTTCATGAACCAATTGTTCTCAAATGAAAAAGACTTAGGCAAGGGACGTCAAATGCCTGTGCACTACGGGTCTAAAGAGTTGCACTACCTAACGATTTCATCGCCACTAGGCACTCAGATCCCACAAGCGACAGGTTACGCGTACGGTCAGAAACTAAAGCATATCGACAAAGAGACCGGTAAGCTGGCATCAGAAATCGACAACATTACCATTTGTTACTTTGGCGAAGGTGCTGCTTCGGAAGGTGACTTCCACGCTGGCTTAAACATGGCTGCGGTGCACGAAGCCCCCGTTATTTTCTTTGCCCGTAACAATGGTTACGCAATTTCGACACCCGCTGATGAGCAGTTTAAAGGGGATGGTATTGCATCTCGTGGTGTGGGTTATGGCATGAAAACCATCCGTGTTGATGGTGCCGATGCTCTAGCTGTTTACGCGGCTACGCAAGAAGCTCGTAGAATAGCTGTACAGCAAGGTGAACCGGTTTTAGTTGAGTCAATCGCATATCGTTTAGGCGCACACTCAACGTCAGATGACCCGTCGGGCTATCGTAGTAAAGAAGAAGAAGCAGCGTTCAAAGCCAATTGCCCAATCGAACGTTTTAAAAAGTGGCTGTTAAAACAAGGCTGGCTTGACGAAAAAGAAGACGAAGCACAGAAAGAAAAAATCCGTGAAGATATTTTAGCCGCGGTTAAGGTTGCAGAAAAAGTACAAAAACCCGCGCTTGAAGAACTTGTTTCGGATGTTTACGACACGCCAATTCCTTCACTACAAAAGCAGTATGAAGAATTGAAAGAACATATAAAACAGCACCCAGATGCCTATCCAGTGACAGCAGGGAGAATTAAATAATGGCTAAAATGAACATGTTACACGCCATTAACTCGGCGCTTGATATCACCATGAATGAGCACCCGCAAGCGTGTATTTTTGGTGAAGATGTAGGTTATTTTGGTGGTGTATTTCGTGCAACATCAGGCTTGCAAGAAAAATATGGTAAGCATCGTGTATTTAATACGCCACTAACGGAGCAGGGCATCTTAGGTTTCGCCAATGGCTTGGCAGCGTTTGGTGCGCCAGCACTAGCAGAAATCCAATTTGCTGATTATATCTTCCCTGCGTTTGACCAAATCGTGAACGAGTCAGCAAAATTCCGTTATCGCAGTGGTAACGAGTTTAATGTTGGCAACTTAACAATTCGTACCCCATACGGTGGTGGTATTGCAGGTGGTTTGTATCATTCTCAATCACCTGAAGCATATTTTGCTCACACCCCAGGTTTGAAGCTGGTTGTACCGCGTAACCCATATCAGGCTAAAGGTTTGTTGCGCGCGTGTATTAAAGACGATAACCCAGTTATCTTCTTCGAGCCCAAGCGTTTATACCGTGCCTCTGTAGGTGAAGTGCCTGAAGAAGATTACACCATCGAAATCGGCAAAGCCGAAGTGGTTAAAGAAGGTAGCGATGTAACCTTACTTGCGTGGGGTGCGCAAATGGAGATCATTGAACAGGCTGCTGGAAAAGCCGAAGAAGCGGGAATTAGCTGTGAAATCATAGATTTACGCAGTATTTTACCGTGGGATGTTGAAACGATTGCAAAATCAGTGGTTAAAACGGGTCGTCTGATCATCAGCCACGAAGCGCCTATCACAAATGGTTTTGGTGCTGAAATAGCAGCGACAATTCAACAAGAATGTTTCTTACACTTAGAGTCGCCAATTGCGCGTGTGTGTGGCCTAGATACGCCTTATCCACTTGCGCTAGAAAAAGAATACGTACCAGATGCACTGAAAGTATTCGCTGCGATTAAAAAGTCTGTAGAGTTTTAAGGATTAGTCATGGCTAAAGAATTTATCTTACCAGATATTGGCGAAGGCATTGTTGAGTGTGAAATTGTCGAGTGGTTAGTTGCAGTAGGCGATGAAGTAAAAGAAGATCAGCCGATTTGTGATGTAATGACCGATAAAGCATTAGTGCAAATTCCTGCGGTACATGATGGTGTGATCACCACATTGCATTATGAAAAAGGTGAAATCGCCAAAGTGCATGAGCCTTTGTTTGCAATGGAAGTTGCGGGCGCTGTGCCTGCTAACGACAGCAACGAAAGTGATAGCAAGGTTGAGCCTGCACAGACTGGTTCATCACAACTTGATGACTTCATTTTGCCTGATATAGGTGAAGGTATTGTTGAGTGTGAAATTGTTGAGTGGCTAGTTGCAGAAGGTGACGAAATTAAAGAAGACCAAGCTGTTTGTGATGTGATGACAGACAAAGCTTTGGTTCAGATCCCAGCAAAACACGATGGCATAGTTGAAAAACTTTACTATCAAAAAGGTGAAATAGCGAAAGTACACAGTCCGTTATTCCAAATGCGTTTAGCGGGTATGAATGACGCGCCTGTTGAGGCAAAAGTAGAAGTGAAAGCGGCGGCACAAACCGTAAAAGCAACACAACAAAAAAGTGCACCGAAAACACAATTGCCAGCCAATGGAAAAGCGATAGCTTCACCTGCTGTGCGTCGTATGGCTCGTGAACAAGACGTTGATATTAACCAAGTACCAGGGTCAGGTAAAAATGGCCGAGTTTACAAAGAAGATATCAAACGCTTTGTGGAAGGCGGTGCTCAAATCGAAGCGCCATCGTCACAAGCTACAACAGCCACACGCCCAGCACAAGTGGCAAGTGGTGGTACGCGTGTTGAGCCAATCCGTGGCATGAAAGCCGCGATGGCAAAGCAAATGGTGGCGTCTGTTTCTACCATCCCGCACTTTACATTTAGTGATGAGATTGATCTGACTGAGATCATCGCACTGCGTAAAGAGCTTAAGGAGCAATACGCAAAAGAGGGCATTAAACTAACGATGATGCCTTTCTTTATCAAAGCACTGTCTTTAGCTATCAAAGAGTTCCCAATTGTGAACTCTCAGGTCAATGATGAGTGTACAGAAATCACTTACTTTGATGATCACAATATTGGTATGGCGGTTGACTCAAAACTAGGTTTGCTTGTACCAAACATCAAGAGTTGCCAAGCTAAGTCAATTGTAGAAGTCGCTCAAGAGGTTACCCGTTTAACTGATGCAGCAAGGGAAGGGCGTGTATCACCAGATGACTTAAAGGGTGGCACAATCTCAATCTCTAACATTGGTGCAATAGGTGGTACAACTGCAACACCTATCATTAATAAGCCAGAGGTTGCTATTGTTGCACTTGGCAAGCTTCAGCATTTACCGCGTTTTGATGATAAAGGCAATGTGGTTTCACGTGCCATTATGCAAGTAAGCTGGTCAGGCGATCACCGAGTGATTGATGGTGGCACCATAGCTAGATTTAACAATCTATGGAAAGCCTACCTTGAGAATCCAGCAAAAATGATGATGGCGATGAGCTAACCTCGTACGGTTTACCATCCAAGCATTTATAAACAAAGGGAGCTATTTTTAGCTCCCTTAGTTGTTTAAAGTTGATATAAAAAATTACCAGCCAAATGATAGCCATCGCTAAGTTATTTTCGGACCTTTACCCCAAGCTCATAAGGTTACTTACATCGGTCACGAGAGTATTTTTACAAACTTAAATAAAAGCGATGAAGCTGTATATTCTTTGCAAGTGGAATGCTTGATATTATTGCTATTATATTAATTTATCACACTTGTGTGTCTAATGTTGCTGTCTTATTGCATACCACCATATCAACCCTATTCTTGGTTGTTGTGTCACTTACTTGTTGTACTTAAACAAAGTTAGGCTGGTGTGCTAGCGAATATTCTCAGTACTAAAAATGTTCATAGGATAAAAATATTATTCATATAAATCATAGATATGCCTTTAAATTTATTGTGCTTGTGTCAATTGTTTGTTTCCACTTTGGTGCATTTGTGTTACTTTTGGATACGCGTTGACGAAGGCTTGGGCAAAAGGTGACGTAAAGTAAAAGTCATAAAAGTAGAAGTCATAGAAAGTTGCCGTAATCGGGAAATTCAACTCGTTTATCGGTTTAATCAGTTTACAAGTTTTCTTAAATACAAAACCTAATTGTTATATAAATCTAATGGACGAACAAGAAGTTACAATGTGGTCACAGTGGAAAGCTGATCGATGCGAGAGTGCTAAGCACTTTTTGTATGAAAAGTATCAGCAATGGGCTGAGGTTGAAGCGTCCTGTTGGCAAAAACGTTTGTGCAATGTGAGTGCAGATAGAGAAGACTTTTATCAGTATGCTCAGGTCGGCTTATTAGAAGCGATGAACAGTTTCGAGCTAGATAAAGGCGTAATGTTTAAAAGTTATGCTCAATATAGAATTAGAGGATCAATTTTCAACAATGTCTTTAGGTTCTCGGATAACTGTGCCTATAAAAATAAGCTTTACTATAAATCTAATGAAGGCATGGATATTGATAGCTTAATTGACTCTAAAGGGTTGGTTGGGGCAATTGAAGAATTGGCGCTTGAGTATTTATTGGAAAGTGACTTGGAAGAGGCTAGGCAACATAGTCTGTCTGGTTGTTATTACTCATCAGATGAAATGTTTAGGCTGAAGCGCAGTTGTATGTCTGCCTTATCACGTCTTGAAGAACCACAAGGTACAATATTATCTTTACACTATCGATTTGAGAAAAACCTAACGGAAATCGCAGAAATTCTAGGGTTGTCATTGGGACGCGTTAGTCAATTGCGAAAACTTGCAATTAATGAGTTAACACAAATGTTAGAGCAAAAATAATTGCTGCTACTTCTTATTTTCAATAAGTCGATTAAGCATTTCTTGAAGCTGGGTGGAATCTGTAATTGAAGGCTCAAGTTGATTGCAAATTGTGTCGACCATTTTTATAAATTCCGGCTCAGACTCCATGTGGTTTCCAAACTTACGCTTGAGCGTACTAAAAACGAGTTGTCTAATTTTACCTTTTAAAGGCTTTGAATCATTGCTTGGTAAATCAGATGAGGATGATTTTTGGACATCGCGAGTCGTTTTAACTTTCGATGGCTTTGTGATTCGCCCCAAATTGCTTTTGTTATGATTGATAGGTGGAAGCATATGGTTACCTCAATTCGTATGCTAAGTCATTATACGGTTAAGTGGCGTGTATTGCACGGAATTACAGATATTGAACCACATTGTGGAGGACATGTATGCTTGTGGTAAAGGATTTTGATAAACAAAATGTCGTAACGGATGAGCAGATAAAAGCGGCTATTGCAAAGGTACCCGTTCTCCATTTACAAGGTTTAGAATACATTGTTTACGACCCATCACGTTTTTTTCAGCGCAGCTATGTTGCCCCCAAACCAATAAATTATAAGGTTGTTGGTCAATACAATCAGATCCCGAAAAAATTTATCTGTATCCATAGAATTTCCCATGTAAATGAGTTTAATCATGTGCTGTATCATGAAATTGGGCACCACGTTTTTAATCAAATTTTACCGAGTCAGCTGCGTGTGGCTTGGGTAAATGACATATACCCTCATAGTAGCCATTTTGTTTCAGAATATGCATCCAAAAATGCGCAAGAGGATTTTTGTGAAAGCTACTCGTGTTTTTATACCAAGTTCAATGAACTCGCAAAGGACAGCAGAAAACTTGCTTTTATACGTAATTGCATGAGATGTCAGATCTAGGAACATATAGTTTACATTTATTCACTAATTTGTAGTGAAATTTAGGCTTTTTCTATTGATATCAGCCCTAAATCTGGTACATTTCGCACCCTTGCTCACTAAATACAAAAACTCAGGTAAAGCATGAGTACATCTAAGACAGAAAAGTTAATATCATTTTGGCGTTATGATAAAACTAATAAAACACTTCTTGGCGATATGCTATCAAGTCTTTTACATCAAAAAGAGTACCCGCTGTTTGCTGAGATCTATCCTGATATCCCATTTTCGAGCATCGATGCCAGTGCTCTCCATGCTCAAACTGTTGAGCTCTTAATCGCTGGCGGACAAAAAGATTTAGCAACAAAACACTTATCTGAGTACCAAATTGAGTTGGGCGTTTGGCATGACTATTTCAATGCGTTGCTAAAGTTTAAAGAAGCTGATTACGCGCAATGCATCGAGATTTTTAAAAACAGTAAGACCGAGCTATCCGCGATGAGCTACCCACTTTTTGCAAGGGCTTATTACATCAGCGGTCAAGTGGAACGAGCAATTCAAGTTTTAGAAAAGCATTTGTCAGCGCAAGCAACGCCAGAAGGACTGGGGTTGTATGCCATGTGTTTGCTAGATACAGGTGACAGAGATAAGGCAGAGCATTTTGCTGTGTTAGTGTTGCAACAATCTCCAGCTCAACTAGATGCGTTATTGGCTCTGACGTCGTGTCAAGTTGCCAAACATGACTTTGCTAATGCACATAACAGTGTCAGAAAATGTTTGGAAATAAACCCCCAGATTGGCAGAACTTGGTCCTTAGCAGGTCAAATAGAGTTATATAACGGCCAATATGAACAAGCGGTTGATGCATTTCAAAAGGCGGTGACGTTAATGCCTGATCATATTGGTACGCATCACCTGTTCGCTTGGACGTATCTCATACTCAATGAGGTAGATAAGGCGTCAGAGCAATTCGAGTGCGCGTTGGCGCTGAACCCGAACTTTGCAGACTCACACGCAGGTCTAGCCATCATTGCTCTAAACAAAGAGCAGTTAGAGCTTGCACAAACTCTGACTAAAAAGGCACTGAGATTAGACCCAAATAGTTTCACAGCAAATTATGCGCAATCACTATTAGCTGCACATGCAGGGGATGAAGCGGCTGCGTCGCAACAGATTGTAAAAATCCTTGATACACAGAGCGATGTAGGTGAAATGACTTATAAGCAGCTGGTTGAGCAAGCCATGGCTGCAATGAATGCTCAAATAGGTAATCCACGTGAGCACTGATATTGTTGTTGGCTACTTGGGGGGAATGTTTCAAATTGCGTTGCAAATTGCAATGCCCTTACTGGTAGCTACTTTAGCGGTTGGTCTGTTAATCAGTGTGTTTCAAGTCGTGACTCAAATCCAAGAAATGACTTTGACGTTTGTACCAAAGATTGTTGTGTCAATTGCGGTGCTCGCAATAGCAGGGCCTTGGATGCTGAATGTGTTGGTTGAGTTTGCGATTCAAACAATTTCCTCAATTAAACATTTTTAATGCTGTGAAGTTAGAGGATCTAAACCCATGGAGCTGATGAGCATTGCCACAGAATTTGTGCTGGTAATGTCTAGGTTGATGCCGTTCTTTGTTTCGAGCGGTTATGGTCCATTGCAAAGGGTACCAGGTTTTGTGCGGGTAGTTTTACTTATTGCTTTTTCAGTGTGCTGCAGCTTGCTAATTAACCAGCAGCTAAATGCAGAAGAAGTGCAGTGGGTCAGCTTTATCGTCGGGGAGTTTTTGATAGGACTTGCCTTGTTTTTTGCATTACAGCTCGCGTTTATCACGATTACGTTCTGGGGCAGAGTATTAGATATGCAAATTGGTTTTGGTGCAGCAGGTGTTATTGACCCAACGAATAAAAATCAAGACCCGCTACTAGGTAGCATATTTTTGACTGCCGCAATTTGTATTTTTTACGTATCAGGCATGCATTATAAATTAATTGAAGGTGTGGTATTTAGCTTTGAAGTGCTGCCAATAGGCTCAGGCCTTTTTGATATGCAGCTCCCGAACTTTGCGTCTTTAATGACCTTGATGTTTAGTGTCGGACTATTTATGTTCGCACCCGTTATTATTTTAATGTGGTGTCTGGATGTGTTTATTGGTTTGTTATCGAGAACAATGCCTCAGATGAATATTTATTTTGTTATGCTGCCTTTGAAGATATTCTCAGGAATATTTTTACTAGGTTTGTTTAGCATGCACAGTAAATTTGTATTTGAGCGCTTATTCGATCAGGTGTTTATTTTTTGGAGCAGGATGTTGTCGTAGTATGGCACAAGATCAAGATAAATCTGAAAAACCAACACCGCAGAAGCTCAAAGAAGCAAAGGACAGGGCGCAAGTAAGTAAGAGTCAAGAGTTAAACTTACTGGTGACGGGTATTGTATTTTTTGCCGTTCTATTGATGTTGTTTAGTACTATTTCTGAACAATTTATATCTTTGCTAAAGCGTATATTTATACTGTCTTCTGATTTCTCTTTTACAACGGAGTCGTTGGTAAGTTTATTTCGTTTTATTGGGCTGGAAATGCTGTATATATTCTTTCCACTGCTTGGTTTTGTATTACTTTTTGGAGTGATGTCGAATGTTTTTCAGACGGGGTTTGTATTAAGCGCCTTTCCTATAAAACCAGATTTTAAAAAGATTAATCCAGCATCTGGACTGAAGAAGATATTCTCCAAAAAAACCTTATTTGAATTTATAAAAAGCGTTTGTAAATTACTGGCTTTTACACTGGTTATATATTCAGTCTCTCCATCTTTAATTGAGCAGGCCTATGAGCTAATGGTTTCACCCGTTAGCGTATTACCTTCTTTGTGGGTCGCCATGCTACTAAAAGTGGGTATCTACTTTATTTTGTTGTCTGTGCCCTTTGTGTTGTTTGATGTGTTGTTTACCCGCTGGGACTTCATGAAAAACATGATGATGAGTCGCAAAGAAGTTAAAGATGATCACAAAAAGCGAGAAGGTGATCCAGAAGTTAAATCAAAGCAAAAGCAGATTCAAAAAGAATTGCTACAAAAAAGTGCTGCGCTAAGTCAGGTGAAAGACTCTGATATTGTGATTGTTAATCCCACACATATCGCAATTGCACTGAAATACGACAAGTTAACCATGATAGCACCGGTTGTTGTGGCCTGCGGAAAAGGTGAGCTTGCGGGGAAAATTCGTTCTCAAGCGCGTAAATATTCGATACCAACCATACAAAACAAGCCATTAGCGAGAAAGCTATATGCAGAAACTCGGTTAAATAAACCAGTTCCGGCGCATTGTTTTGATGATCTGGCACCAATATTTCGTTGGTTACTAGGAATTAAGTAAATGAAGAAAATTGCATCCATATTAGCTGCAAACAAAGATTTACTGTTGGTCGTGGCGGTAGTTGTCATTTTAATGATGCTATTTTTACCTGTACCACCGCTACTACTCGATATTTTACTCATTACAAACTTTTCTTTAGCACTGCTTATCCTGCTATTGACGTTTTATACCGACAAGCCATTAAGTTTCTCGACCTTTCCTTCGCTGTTGTTGATAGCGACGCTATTTCGTTTAGGGCTAAATATTTCTGCAACCAGATTAATCCTCAATGAAGGGGATGCGGGTGAAGTGATTTCGTCCATTGGTAGTTTTGTTGTTGGTGGTAACTATATCATTGGTTTAGTTGTATTTTTCATTCTTATCGTAGTGCAATATGTGGTTGTAACCAATGGTGCCCAACGGGTAGCCGAAGTGGCGGCAAGGTTCACCCTTGACTCGATGCCAGGTAAGCAAATGAGTATTGACGCTGACCTAAATATGGGCTTGATAGATGAACACACAGCAAAGCGCAGACGCGAAAATATAGAAAAAGAAGCGAACTTTTATGGTGCAATGGATGGTGCGAGTAAGTTTGTAAAGGGTGATGCCATTGCAGGTATCATCATAATTCTGATTGATATTATCGGTGGTTTAACAATCGGCGTTGCTCAACGTGGGTTGAGTTGGGAAGAGGCACTTCATACCTACACATTGCTTACTGTTGGTGATGGTATTGTTACTCAAATCCCCTCGCTTATCATTGCAACTGCCACAGGTATCATTATTACACGTGCGGCTACCGATGCCCATTTGAGTGACGAGTTAGGACGACAAATTACTTCCTCTCCAAAAACCTTGTTTATTGTTGCCAGCGCGTTATTTGGTGCCATGTTGCTGCCGGGGTTACCCATAGCGCCTTTGTTTTCTATTGCTATGATTTTTCTAGCCCTTGGTGTTTTGGCCTATCGACGTTCCAACATGAAAGCCGCGGAAGATAACCAAGATGAGCAAAGCAATGATCCACAAGAAGAGCAAGGCGCAAATGACAGCATTGAATCTATGCTCATTATTCGCCCATTAGAGCTTGGCGTGTCTGCGGAGATAGCCAACGCGATTCATGAGCAGGGAGATGTGCTGTTTGATCGCTTCGCAACCTTCAGAAAACAACTCACTCGAGATCTTGGCATTATCGCGCCAAAGCTATTTTTATTGAACGACCCGAGTTTAAGCGAAGGAAGTTACGAGCTTAGGATCCTAGGGTCACGTGCAGGTAGAGGCAGTCTGTATTTTGATAAGTATCTAGCGATAGACCCAAAAGGCAAACTAGACGCTGTTGAAGGTATTAAAGCCAAAGAGCCAACATATGGCTTACCCGCTTGTTGGGTGAGCGAAGAACAATCCGCAAATGCGCGTCGAGCGGGGTACACGGTTGTTGATGCGGAAACGACCTTATTAACACACCTAACCGAAATAATTAAATCTCATGCATGGGAGCTACTTACGCGTTCAGAGACTGAGAAGCTGGTGTCGAGATTAGAGAACTCACAAGCGAGTCTACTAAACGAGCTTATTCCCAATGTGATGAGTTATTCAGAAATTCAAAACGTATTGCAACAGCTATTAAAAGAAAAAGTATCGATTCGCAACTTGGAAATGATTCTGGAGTGCTTGGTCGATAAGGGCAAGGTATCTAAAGATGTGCACTTTTTAGTTGAGCAAGTAAGAGAAAAACTCAAAGCACAAATAGTACAAACGTTATTGGATAAAGATGATGTATTGCACGTCATCACTTTTGAACCTTTGGTGGAACAGCAACTCATTTCCGGGGTTCAGAATGAACATGGACAAAGCTCATTGGCAATTGAGCCCGAATTGACGGAAGTGATTATCAAACAACTAGCAGGTTACACCGAACTTGCTATCTCGAAGCGACTGAAGCCTGTATTGGTCTGCCATTCACCAATCCGCTTGGCAACACGTCGCTTGCTTGAGCGCGTTATTCCGCAGTTGCATGTATTGGCAATCTCAGAGATCCCTTCAACAGTGTCTGTGAGTAATTTAGGGGTTGTACGCAAAAATAAAGGTATGGAGGCAGCATAACTATGGCAGTGATTGACGCGATTGCATTGGGAATAGAACGTGATCTACAGCATCTTAAAGCGCTGAGTCAAAATGTAGCTAACGTCAATACGCCAGGGTATCAGGCTGTACAGTCCTTCGACGTAGTGGTCGGTAATGACAATACTGTTGCGCAACAACAAATTGCCCCTCAGTTTGGCGCAGTTAAAGATAGCGATCGCAGCCTTGACTGGGCAATTGCCTCTAGTGGCTACTTTGTCATAGAAAAAAATGACCAACTATTCGTGAGTCGTTATGGACGTTTTCATGTGTCACAAGACGGTTGGCTCACCCATGTATCTGGTGGTCGGTTAGTTGGAGAGTCAGGTGCAATAAACGTAGGACAGGGACAAGTCAGTGTCTCTCATGATGGCCAAGTACTTGTTAACGGACAGCATTATGAACAGCTAAAGGTTGTTGATGTAAGCCAAGTTCAAGCAGGTCAATCTGGCGGTTTGTATTCGTTTTCAGGCAATGTTTCTGATGTACAAGCAGTAAATATAAAAAGCAATGCAATCAATGTTTCCAATGTTGATTCCGCGGAGCAAATGACAAATATGATCAATTTGAATCGACACGTACAAAGTTTACAAAAAGCAGCGCTGGCGTATGACCAAATGATGAATGCTGGAATAAATGAATTAGGAAGAAGATAACCATGATAGAAGCTTTATATATTGCTGAGACTGGGATGAACTCACAGCAAGAGTTAATAGAAGTCATTTCTAATAACATCGCCAACGTATCGACACCTGGCTTTAAAAGTGTGGATGTAAACTTTGTTGATTTAGTCTATCAAACCCAGCCTGCTGCACAGTCGCAAACACAACCTCAATCTCATGGGATTGGCGTGGCGACCACTGAACAAATGGTGAATTTCGAGCGAGGCGATCTAAAACAAACCGGTAATCCATTTGATATCGCTATTAATGGCAATGGCTTTCTTGCGGTTGAAACGGCTAACGGAGAATTAGCTTACACTCGCGCGGGTAGACTTAGAGTGGATGACGACGGGTATTTAGTATCTTCTCAAGGCCAGCGTTTGAGCGCAAACATTCAATTACCGCCAGATGTAACCAATGTGACTTTTACCTCCAGCGGCTCTGTGCTTGTGCGTGTAGATAGTTCTCCACAACTGGTTGAGATAGGGCAACTTGAGTTAGTTAACTTTAACAATCCGCAAGGCCTGAAAAGGTTGGGGAACAACCTTTATGGTGCGACTGAACAAGCTGGTCAGCCAAACTTTAGCTCGCCAGGAGAAAATGGTGTAGGGCAAATAGTTCAAGGCTTTACTGAGCTATCAAACGTTTCTATGAATGAAGAAATGGTTAATCTGATGCTGGCGCAACGTGGTTATCAGTTAAACGCCAGAATCATTCAGGTATCGGATCAGGTGCTTGAAACAATCAATAACTTGAGACGCTAAGACCTTGAAATTTAATTTCATTAGTTTGCTTTTTTTAATAACAGGACTGTCGTTGGCATCAGCCAACGATGAGGTTATGGCAGGCGCATTGAAAGTGTCTGTAAGCCGTATGAACTACTTAGGCCACGATGCTGTGAAGCTTGCGGATATTGCTGATATTTCCGGAAGTAACCAAGCACTAGTTGAGCAACTAATAGCAATGGAATTGAGCTGGCCTCAACAAGGTAATCGTTTAACCTCAAAGCAAATTACGCAGCAAATTACAGCGCAGTTCCCGCAGTTACCAAAGAACTGGCAAGTAACAGGGCTCAATCAGGTATTTTTGAAGCAGTGCTGGCAGTTGAGTGAACAGGTGCTAGAAGAACAAGTGGCTAAGCACCTTGAGGGGTGGATAAACCCAAACCGTGTAAGGCTTAAGTCTGTGCAATTTATTGACGACACGAAAACGCTCTGTGTACCAGAGAATACGCATACTTTTAAAGTAGTGAATCATGCACCGAGCACATTGTTTAGCAAGCATAGAATGACGTTTCGACTAAACAGCGGGTATGAGTTTAGTGCGGTTATGGGCTTACAGCTTGAGCAATTAAGGCCAGTTCTGCAAAGAGAAAAAAGAAAAGATGAACCTGTACATCACTTAGACATTGAATGGCGTTGGCAGCGTGTTTCTCATATAAAGCTTGAACAGCGCGCGTTGCCGCTAGACAACCTCATTGTTCAGAGAAACTTGCAAGCCGGTCAGGTACTCGATGAAAACAACACCAGAATTAAGCCTGTAGTTGAGCAGGGTGAGCAACTGCAATTTAAGATGCAACAAGGTGCATTGTTTATTACAGGCAAAGCAAAAGCATTGGGAGAAGGACAAGTGGGAGATGAAATAAACATCATGCTTGAGTCAAGTAATCAGGCTATTAAAGCCAAAATTGTGCAAAAAGGAGTAGTCATTGTTTCACAGTAAAGCTACCTATTTTGCGTTGTTGCTAAGTGCCATTTTCAGTATGAACCTGCACGCAACGTCGTTGTTTAATGAGCACTCATTCAGCGCATTGACCGCGGATAAACGCGCTATGTCACTTGGTGACACAGTAACGGTTGTGGTGCTTGAAAACGCACAAGCAAAAAGCCGTTCAGGTTCATCTAATGCCAACGACATTTCAATTTCTGCTGCTGGAAGCTCCCCGCAAGGAAGCTGGCCATATGCCTTGGGCATAGGTGCTGACTATAGCGGTGATGCCGTGATCAGCAGAAATGGATACATCAAAGCACAGATCACCGCCGTGGTCTCTGAAATTGATCAATTCGGCAATTTGGTCATCAATGGTACGCAGAACATCACCATAGACGGAGAGCTGCAAAGTATTGAATTGTCAGGTCGTGTCAGACCTGTCGATATCATGGCAAACAACACCTTACTGTCTTCACGTATCATGGATGCAAAAATTACCTTTACTGGCGAAGAGCAAGAGTCTGAAGGTGTGTTATCAAGTTTGTTTAGCTGGTTAGGGTTTTAATCATGATGCGCTTAGTAAGTTTAATAATTACTTTTTCTGCAGTGCTTATCTGTGTAGCCAGTTTTGCCAGCACACAAGGAGCAGTAAGGGTAAAAGATCTTGCGCGCGTGGAAGGTGTGCGTGATAACGCCTTAGTTGGCTATGGTATAGTTGTGGGACTTGCAGGCTCAGGTGATTCGTCTCGGAGTTTGGCAACACTACAATCGGTAAAAAATACCTTAGAAAGTTTTGGCTTGATTTTGTCAACCGACGACATCAAGAGTAAAAACGCCGCAGCAGTTATAGTTACGGCGGACCTACCCGCATTCGCTCAACCAGGTGATAAGCTGGATGTGCATGTTTCTTCTATTGGTGATGCGCGCAGTCTAACGGGTGGAACACTATACATGACCCCGTTGAAGGGCGCCGATAACAAAGTATATGCACTCGCTCAAGGCAATTTAGCGGTCGGCGGATTTAAACTTGAAGCCAATCAAAGCATGTTGCAGCGAAATCATCCAACCGTTGGGTTTATCCCACAAGGTGGCACAGTTGAGCGTGAGATAAAAAACCAGTTTGTTGGTGAAGATGGCAGCTTGAGCTTGATCCTCAAACAACCTGACTTTGTGACCGCAGATAGAATTGTGCAAGCGTTGAGCCGCACGACAGGTTTCGATGTTAAGGCGGTACATGCTGGTAAAGTGGTCGTTACCCCTGATGAAGGTTTATCTGCCATTTCCGCAATTGCGACGATTCAGCAGGCCTGGGTTGTGCCTGAAGTGGCTTCAAAGGTGGTCATCAATGAGCGTACCGGCACCTTGGTATCGGGCGCGGATATTCATATTAGTGGTGTTGTAATTTCACATGGCTCTATAGAGCTTAAGATAGACACTGACTTTTACACATCACAGCCAAATGGCGTTTTTATCGATTCTAATGAAGGGATCCGAACCGTTGTTA
Organism: Pseudoalteromonas sp. MMG022; assembly: GCF_021654245.1. Classification (NCBI taxonomy): domain Bacteria; kingdom Pseudomonadati; phylum Pseudomonadota; class Gammaproteobacteria; order Alteromonadales; family Pseudoalteromonadaceae; genus Pseudoalteromonas; species Pseudoalteromonas sp. MMG022. The sequence continues at coordinate 41,939 of NZ_JAKFZQ010000019.1, forward strand.
CACCAACCAGTGAGTTAGCTGCAAATCAAGAGTCTGAAGCACTTTACCAAAATGAGAAGGGAACCAACATTGCTGAGCTGGTCAGTGCACTTAAAAAACTAAAACTGTCCACTAGAGACATTATTTCAATTTTGCAGGCGCTGAAGAAAAGTGGCGCGCTACACGCAGAGCTAGTTGTACAGTAGGAGATCGAAATGTCAGATTTATTATCAATTGAAGCATTGCGACTGTCATTAAACATGGCAGCTACAGAGCAGCGTTTAGCGCTAGAAAACTTAGCATCACATAGCATCTCTGGCGCGCACTCTCAGCGAGCTGATTTCTCCTCGCTGTTGGCTGATATTAATAGTATGCCTAGTGAGCAAAAATCACAGGCTATGTCACAACTGTCTGATCAATGGCAAGACATTGAAACTTACTACGTAAATCAGGGCAACAAAAAAGCATCACTTGATGAAGAAGTAGCGTTGTCGATGCAAGCATCGGGCAAATATCAAAAGCTCGTTGAAGTGCTCAACCGCAAGATAGGACTGATGAATATGGCTGTATCAGGAGGTAAACGATAATGGCCCATGATATTTACGCAATTAGTATGTCAGGTATGGCAATAGAGCGTGCAAAATTAGAAGCGGCATCTTTGAATATTGCTAACGCAAACTCAGTATCTTCAACTGCTGAGGGTGCTTATAAAGTTAGGCAAGTATCGGGCGCTGTTAATAGCCTGTCATTTGCCGAGCGCGTAGCCCTGTCGAGTGAGCAGATGTTAACTCAAGCTACGCTTGTGCAAGCGCAATACAAACCTGAACATGCTTTGGCCAATGATCAAGGTTATATCTTTACGCCAAAAATCAACTTAGCGACAGAAATGCTTAATCTCAATAGTGCAACACGCGCGTACGAGGCCAATGTAAAAGCATTCAATGCTTATAAGAGTATGAGTTCAAAAGCACTGGAGATAGGAAAGTAGTATGGAAATCACAGCAATTGACGCATCAGCTGAATTAGCAAAAGTGCAAGAAATGCCAGAGCTTACGTCTGTGCAAGACAGCAGCGCATTTATGGATGTTGTACTCTCTCACGTGGGTGAACTCAATGCCAGTTTGGTTGAAGCACAAAACATGGCTGACAAAGTAGCGATGGGAGAGAACATCCCCTCTCATGAAATCATGATCGCGATGGAAAAAGCCCGCATGGAGCTTAACATGGCTGTTCAAGTTCGAAATAAATTACTTGATGCTTATCAAGAAATTACGAAAATGCAGATTTAAGTGAGAAGTTAGAATGGGTCATTTATTTTCGACATTAACAGTCGCACAAAAACGCTCTTTGGCTGTGTTATCTGTCGCAATTGTAGCGTTCACGGTAGGTGCGGTTGTCTGGGTTGTTAAAGCCAGCTATCAACCTGTGCAGTTAAACGCACTGCAGAACTCCGCTGCGCTAATAGAAAAGTTTGAACAGAACAACCTTGATTACAAGTACACAGCCAATGGTGAGTTACTGGTTAATCAAGAGCAGTTAGGAAAAAGTCAGTTGTTATTAGAGCAAGCTCAAGGGAGTAACTTTTCTTCTCATGGGTTAGAGCTGTTTGATAAAACCGACTACGGTATGACGGAGCAGGCGCAAAAAGTCACTTTTCAAAGAGCGATGCAGGGTGAGCTGGAAAGAACACTTTCTTCTTTATCTTACATTAAATATGCACGCGTTCATTTAACCATGGCAGACAAGCGACTGTTTTCAGCGGATAGCTCGCCTGCTAAAGCGTCTGTGACACTGTTTACAGAGCCGGGTTATGAAATGACGACACGCAACATTACGGGTATTCAATCATTAGTCGCTGCTGCCGTAGAAGGATTAAATGCGCAACAGGTTACGGTTTTTTCTCAACATGGAAAGCAATTATCAAGCGGCTCAGCAGTATCAGATGAACAGGAAATACAAGCTGGCGGTAGTGTTAAAGAAGCTGAGCTGATTAGAAAAATCGAGAAGTTGCTAGCACTTTATATGACGCCTTCTCAGTTTGCGGTATCGGCAAGCGTTGAGTTAAGCCACAAAAAAATGAGTTCTGTAGAAAAGTCTCTGCTTGTCGGCCCGGATGGTGAAGGGGTGGTGATTCGTAAAAAAACATCCAGTCGTGATGTACCCAACGAAGACGGTGCGACCAGTACGCTACACAATAATGAAGAGCTTGAGTACTCAGTGGGTAGCAAAACCGAGCAAAGCACACAACTTGCTGGTGATGTAGAGAAAATCAGCATTGCAGTTGCTTTGAGCGTTGCAATGGACGGCCAACAAATAGAAAAGTTGAAAACGTTACTGTCTTCGGCTGCAGGGCTAGATGATACGCGTGGTGATACGGTGGCAATTGAGTACTTTGAACCGTTGAGCATACATCAACCAGAGCCAGAGGTAGCACCAGAAATCGTGCGTTTACCAGTTAGAGAAGATGAAAAACAGGTTGTGGCAAACCCAGTTCTTGCATTTTTAACGGCAAGCCCATTGGCTTTGTTGCTACTAGTATTGACTCCTGTTGGCATGGTGTTGCTCGGTGCGTTTGCCATGACACGTAATCGCTTACCTAAAAAAGAACGTCAGGCGATGCTTAACGAGGTTTCACAGTGGCTCGAAAAGCAGGAGTCAGGTCATGCACGTTAAGCAGGATCCCATCAAAATGGTGGCACTTAAGCTCACCACATTGAATTGGATGGACAGAGTTTGGCTATTGCGTAGACTCGATCCGGCTGTGCGTAAACAGGTGCAAGGTGCGTACAGTGCAATAAAGCAGCTGGGCATTGAAAATCCGTCTGAGCTATTGGCTCAATTAACAGGTGATGTTCATCAACTAGAGTATAAAAATTCAGCGCTGCCTAAAGCGGTACAAGCCTATTTGGCTCGCGTTGAGGCAGGTGATGTGGCGCTAACGGCCAATGTTAAAAACCTGTTAAGTAAGCATCTAGTGAACAAAGGCTCCAACAATGTTGTTGGTTTTGGAGAGCATGAACAATGATCACGCGTGTAAAAACTTACCATGGACCAAAAACTGCAACTGTACCAAAGCATGAACCAGTTGAAGCAGTTCAGCCAGTGCAAACACCAGATGTAAGTACGCCAGACTTAAAAGCGCAGCTTATGGAAATGGGGGCTGAGCAACGTCAACAGTTGCTAGCTGGACTATTCCAAAGTGATATTGAGGTTATTGTTAAAAAAGAGTCGGAACGTGGTTATAAGCAAGGTTTTGAGCTAGGGAAGAAAGACGCTCAGAGCGAAACTGACGCGCACCTTGAAAAAATGGCAGAGGCTTTTAATGAACAACAGCTTCAACTTGAAGCACTGTTAAAAAACCTCAAAGCACTGACTCCTGAAGTACAACTTAAAGACGAAGAGGTGTACGAGAGTGTCACTTTGGCCGTGTTTAAACTCTTAGCCGAGCGTTTAGAGCGCGGAGAGTATTTGCAGAGCGTGCTTGATAGGGCTGTCGAAGAAACCTTGGTCTGTAAAGACGTGGTGTTGTGCTTAAGTTCAGAAGATTACCTGTTTGTTCAGTCACACATGAGTAACTACTCGGAGTCGATGAAAGACAAGATAGCGATTCAAGAGGATGCGCGTTTATCTATCGGTGACACGCGCCTTGAACTGGCCAACGGTTGTATTGAGTCGAGCTTTAGCGAAAAGCTACAGGTATGGTGCAAAAATTTAATGCAGCTACATAGAGGCACCCGTGTTGGCTAACTTACAACTGTTCAAGCAATCACTCGACAACATAGAGTGTCACCTAAGCAAAGGTTTTGTGATAACAACAATAGGCGTGGTTGTTGAAGCGAGCTGTCCTGGAGCTTGCATTGGAGAACTATGCAAAATCTATCCTAAATCTGGGATGCCAGAAATCCTTTGCCAAGTTGTTGGGTTTCGTGAACAAAGTGTATTGCTACTGCCTTTTGAAAGTCTTAGGGGCGTAACATATGGAAGTAAAGTTGTGTCTCTTGGGCATAACGTTACAGTGCCAGTGGGAGACAAATACTTAGGTAGAGTGGTTGATGCGTTTGGTAAACCCATTGACGGGGCGCAAGCGATACAAGAAGTCGTCAATGTCGAAATTCATACTCAACCAATCAATCCGTTAGAACGAGCGCCGATTCAAGAAACATTCGATACAGGTATTACCGCAATAGATACTTTTCTCACGTTAGGGGTAGGTCAAAGAGTTGGCTTGTTTGCCGGAAGTGGTGTTGGTAAAAGTAGCTTGCTAAGCGATATTTGTAAAAATCGTATCAGTGATGACAAAGTCAACATCGTAGTTTTGGTTGGCGAACGAGGCCGAGAAGTAGAAGAGTTTGTAAGGCAAACACTGGGCACTGAAGGTATCAAAAACTCAGTAGTGATCGCCGCAACCGCAGAAGAGTCGCCTCTGGTTCGCGTACAGTCTGTGCATTATGCGCTGGCACTTTCAGAGTACTTTTCCTATCAAGGTAAAGACGTGTTGTTGACCATAGATTCCATGACTCGTTTTGCGATGGCGTTGCGCGAAATAGGTTTAGCCATAGGTGAGCCGCCGACGCTAAAAGGCTATACCACATCGGTATTTTCTGCGATCCCTAAAATAGTAGAGCGATGTGGCAAATTTGAAAGTCGTGGAGCGATAACCGCCATATTTACCGTGCTGGTTGAAAATGATGATTTCAATGATCCTGTTGTCGATACTTTGCGTGCAATTTTGGATGGACATATCGTTCTAACGCGGCAATTGGCTGAGCGTTATCACTTTCCTGCAATCGATATTCTTAAATCAGTAAGCCGTTTGTTTGGTGACCTATCAACGACAGAGCAAAGAGCATCGTTAATCAAGGTGCGTAAAGCTTGGCTGAACTATGAGGACAATAAAGAGCTGCTCGAGTTGGGTATGGTTGAGGGCGAGAATAACAATGTAGCTAAGATAAAGCAGCGCTATAAGACGATATGTGATTTTCTACAGCAAGCAAAAGGTGAGCATATTGATAGAAAAGCTATGCTAGAGCGATTACATGCGCTGGAGATAGACGATGAGCAGTAATCTCAAGAATGCGCGTTTTTGTACTCAGTATTCACAGCTTTTTGAGCATAAAGTACAGGCTAAGCAGGCTCAGTTGAACGATATAGCCTCGCAACTGACACAGGCAAAAACTCAGCTACAGGATTGCTACAACAAGCTCAATAGCGCGAATGAGCATTATTTTTTAGCGATTGCCATGCCGGAAGTACATCGTGCAACGCTCAATCATGTTGCGCATTTATCAAATAACATTAATGAATTAATTAGTCATATTGACGAGCTTGAAGCGCAACAAAAAGCAGTTGAGCAGGATTTAAAGCTACTTAAATTAAAACAGCGAGTTACTGATAACAAATCAGATAAATTCAAGTCACTAGAAAATATGCGCCTAAAGCAGATACGAGAAAAACAATTAGAGCAATTGTGGGTTATCAATAAAGGAAACAGTCATCATGCTTGAACTGGATCAATTATTACTTACAGGTAACAACAAGCAGGGCCTTGGAAACGATTCTGATAAAATGGCTAAGCTGCGAATAACAGGCGCTGATTCCGCCTTTTTAGAGCTGCTCAACATGCCACAAAGCTTTTCAGCTGGCGGTGAAGTACTCAAATACGATATATCGGCAAATCTTACTAAGCAGGATACGCTTTCGCGCGGCAAGGTTAGCAAAGACGTTGCACAGACAACACCATCTAATGAGTTGGTATGTAAATTACAAAACAGCCAAACATTACTGTTTGCAACTGACGCTGAAGTCGATGATGTTGAAATGCTTGAACACCCTAGCAGCCAGGCCCTATTTTCGAACCAATCACATAGCGTGATTAACTTATCAATACCCACGCAACTTAACAGCGCTAATACGTCGGCTGTCCAAGTCAAAGTAACCGTAACGTGGGGAAAAATAGCCTCTGGCTACTTGTCGCAACTAAATACATCCACAAGTGGTACACAAGGGCCTCAGGCAAACCTGAATAATATGATAACCGCAGCGTTAATTGAGTCTAGCGGATATGTCGGTAGAAATGAGGTTGACATTAAGCACAAAAGCCACGATGCAAGGCAAGCGAACGTGCTAAATCAGCACACTAGATTTGAATCAGTGTCCAACCGAGCGTTTGAACAGTTCAAAAGACAAGCCGTTATTGATGGCGCTAAGCAATTTACAGAGTCTCGATATCAAGCATATCCAGCTCAGGCATTGTTTGTTCTTTCATCATCAGACAAAGAGCTCAAAGTATCAGCCAGAGATTTCTTTAATCGCCATGATCACAGCAAATCGATATTGTCTTGGTTAAACAACTTTGTAAGTGACGAAATGTTATCGCAGTTATCTGAATATAGTTTCAATGGTGTCACCGTTTGGCAAAGGGAGAAATAAATGGCGATTGAGAGTATTGGGCAGGTGAGTAACACCTCATCTACTGCGAACGAGAACAGTAATGTATCTCAAGATGAGTTCATTAAATTATTCTTGGCTCAGCTGAACTCGCAAGACCCACTTGAACCGCTAAACAACAGAGAGTTTTTAGCACAGTTAGCGCAGTTTTCTGCACTTGAACAAACACGTCAATCAAATGACAAATTGCAAAGTCTATTATCGATGAATTCGTCGAATCAGGCGCTCAGCTTACTTGGCAAATCAGTGCAGGTTAACCTGCAATCTGGCTCTGAGTTTAATGGCACCATTGAAGCGGTTCACTACGATGCCAATGGACCAACATTAACAATTAAAAGTACTGAAGGTAGCTTTGTCGATAAAATATCGCTAAGCCAAGTAACCGTAGTCAAGCAATAACAGGAGTTAATTATGTTTCAAGCCTTCTTTAATGGGCTTTCGGGGATGCTTTCTTTCTCGAAGAACTTAGACACAGTGAGTAACAACATCTCGAACATGAATACCCCGGGGTTTCGAGCGGCGGATACATTTTATGACAGCCTAAGCGGCGGACCGGGCGATAGCGGTATTGGTACGCAAATATCGGGCTTAGGTTATCGTTTTACCAGCGGTGATATCAAGCAAACCGGCAATGCAACCGATGTGGCGATTAATGGTCAGGGCTTTTTCACTTTACTACAAGACGGGAACCAGTACCTAACGAGAGCTGGTCAGTTTACGTTTAATAGCGAAGGCCTATTGGTAGACAAAAACAGTGGAGCCAGTGTTGCAAGCCTCAGTGATACTGGCACTTTGTCAGAGTTTGACATTAGTGATTTGAGAATGTTGGCACCTGTGGCAACTACTTCGGTAGAGCTAAGTGGCAACTTATCAAGTGGTGCATCAGAACATGAAATTACTGGAGTTAGTGTATTCAATGATTTAGGTGAGGAAGTCGAGCTCACTTTGAAATTCACCAGAAGTGAGACAGTCTCTGGTGAATGGAGCGTTGCAGTGAGTAAATCATCAGACCCAGATGTGGTGTTGTCAACTTCGATAATAGCGTTTGGACCTGATGGTACACCTGAAGATGGACGAAGCACCTTTGCTGTAGATGTTGCGGACTCTATGGGTGGCAGCACATCCGTGTCTTTCTCGTTGGGAAGTCCTGCAAACTTTTCGCAGTCAACCTCAATGGATACGGGGGAAACGTCTACATTGAAAGCGAGCGTAACGGATGGCTCTGCGATAGCTTCTTTAACAAGTATTGAATTTTCTTCAGATGGCTCACTGTCATTGAAGTACAGCAATGGCGAAACCAAACAAGGCCCATCTTTGGCGCTGGCACAGGTTAAAGATGAAAGCTCATTGCAACTGGTAAACGGTAACATGTTTACTGCGCAGGGCAATTCAGGCGTAACTTTTGCTAAAGCCGGCACGTCAGGCCTAGGCAGCATTGCAGGTAAAAGCATTGAACTGTCAAATGTTGACCTGTCTCGTGAATTTGCAGATATGCTGGTTATTCAGCGCGGGTATCAGGCAAGCTCTAGGCTGCTTAACGTTTCAAACCAATTGCTTGAGCAGTTATACGAGAATACTAGAGGTCGATAATGTCAGTAACAAGTACTGGTGTGTTTGACAATGAAATGAAGCATTCTGTTACAGGCTTACTAACCAACGCGGTCAGCCAATGGCAGAGCGCTTGGTTTAGTGAGTGTAACTTTAGTGTTGATATCAGGTTTAATGAAACGTTGTTTGCGACGTTGGACGTTGAAGCGCTCGCAAATCAAGCGTTACATGAATCTGGGGTGAGCCTGTTTGCCAGCACTGAAAATGCATTATTACAGGCGATGTTTAACTGTGATGAAAGTACGTTAAATGCACTTCAAGGTGAGTTGAATGTGGATCCCCTTGATGTTGTGTATCAAGATTTCCGCAGTCATATATTAGCAAGCCTAGAAAGCGACACATCAGTCGCTAAAGTGCGTGAGCAAGTTGTTGTTGAAGTTAAACTATCTTGGCAAGGTGGTGAGCTCAGCGCATGTTTGGATGTTGCTTTATTCAATAATTTGTTTAAGCAAAAACAAACCTCATCACAACAATTGACGCCACTTGTTCAAGCGGCACAACATAGTCACATCCCACTGCGTGTTTCACTGTGTAGTGAAGCGCTTAACTTTGTGGATGTTATGTGTTTGAAAAAAGGGGATGTTGTGATGTTAAAACAGGAAGTTGAAGAGCCAATTTCTATTGATGTTAATCATGCAAATAATGCGCTAAAAGGCTACTTGGTAGAGCGCGAAAGTCATAAAGCAATTATATTTTCGGAGTCGTAAATGAAAGATGTTCAGAGCGTTGAATTCACAGAAGTAGCACAAAGCAACACGTCTGGTGAAAAAATGTTTACAGGCTTAGATAAACGGATGCTCGAAGGCGTTAAGGTTGAATTAGAGTGTGTTGTTGGAGGAACAGAGATCACTTTGGATCAGCTGTACTCACTTGAGGCTGGAGAGGTTGTAAAATTGCAGCAAGCCACACAGGATCCAATCAAGCTATACCTTAACGGAAATGTTGTCGCAATGGGGCGCTTAGTCGCTGCTGATGGCAAGTTTGGTGTTGAAATAACAGATGTTCCGGTGTTAACCGATGAATGATCTTCAGTTTCGACAAACTGAAGCGATTAGTGACTTTCAGATGTTATCGCTGGTGGTCATTTCTGTGTTACTGGTCGCTATTTATCTGTACTTAAAGCTCGTTTATACAAAAAAGCATAAAACAAGTGATGGTGTAAAAGTGCTGAGCAAGACTAGGTTGAGCCAACATAGTGTGGTTTATGAATTATGCACGGAACATAAAAAGTACGTCGTATTTGAGTCCAAAGCAGGTGTGATTGAATTAAAGGGGGAAGCGCTTCCTCTAGATGGAGACTCGGATGAATAAATTTGTGCTGTTTGTGCTGTTACTGAGTTGCCTACCATCTGCTTTTGGTGCGCAACAGATAGAACAAACAAGTTTACTAACTGAAGTGGCAAACTCAGGACTAGTTGATGGCTTAACACCTGAGGTAAAAACGGTATTTACCTTAACCATGCTGTCTTTTATCCCAGTTTTGCTTATTGCGATGACAGCATTTACTCGGATCGTGATTGTACTGTCTATGCTCAGACATGCGCTTGGATTACAGCAAACGCCGCCTAACATTATCATTATCACGCTGAGTTTGTTTTTAACGTTTTATACAATGTTACCAGTGTGGGAAAAAGTAGAGAATGATGCCGTAAGACCTTATCTTAGCAATGCTATCACGCTGGAAACTGCGCTGGATAAAGGTGGCGAATACATGAAAGATTTCATGGTCAGTCAAACTCGAGAAGAAGACTTTGCGGCAATCTTGAAAATGGCGAATAAAACACCGCCACAAAGTGTTGATCAGGTTTCCTTTAGCTACCTAGTACCTGCATTTTTACTGAGCGAATTGACAACTGCTTTCAAGATAGCATTTGTGATCTTCATTCCATTTTTACTCATTGACTTGGTCGTAGCCAGTGTTTTGATGTCACTGGGGATGATCATGCTGCCACCTATTTCTATAGCACTACCGATTAAAGTGATGCTATTTGTTTTGATAGATGGTTGGTCATTGGTGTCTCAATCGCTGGTCAGTAGTTTTAGTTAGTGCGATTTACAGCTAAACACAGACCTTGAAGTGCTGTGTTTAGCTTTGCCCTAATTAAACTTATTCTTGTAAATATCAAGCAACACAGAATTAGTGGAGTTTGTTAACTCATCGTCATCTGCTTCGTTGACTTGCTCGGGCTGTGCGTCTTTATCGTCACCTATCATCATTAACACCTTACGCATGTTTTCATTGAGTGCGAGGTTTTCGTTGTTAAGCATGATGCCTTCACTGAGTGCTTGTGTTGCTTGCTCAACCTGATCATTAAGAATATAAACGAGTGCTTGAGCAAATAGCGCCAGATAGCCTTGTTCAGGCTGTGTTAGTAGTGGGCTAATGTAGCTGTTGAATGTCTCTGCGTCTGAATTAAGTACGGCTAGAAAACACAATTGGAACCGAGCAATTCCATAATCAGGGTTAGCCTCTAAACAGCGCTCAAAAGCCTCTTTTGCCTGAATGTAACTGCCTTTCTCAGCTTGATAGGAACCATCTAAAAAATGTAGTTCAAAGCTTTGTGGGTATTGCGCCAATAAATCCGTGATTCTTTCGTGCTGCTCGTTATCTAATACTTCCTGAAAGTCATCAATAAGTTGTTGTAAATCTGATGAATACTGTAGTTGAGATGACATCTCTTTGGCCTGTGTTTGTTACTACTTTAGTAACATTATAATAAATGAAACGAGCGCGCTTAGCTATGCCCATTGTCGATAAATAGCACACAGAGGGTTAAGCGTTTTCTATCTCGGCTGCAAGCGACATCAATAGGTGTCGATCTTTATTTCATTTATTTTGCAATTTTTATTAAAGGTTTTGAGAAAATCGTGGAAGAGGGGGGTAGTAGAACTTTATATAAAATAATATTGGAACATCATGGGCGCTATCATTTCAGGCGAAGGACTCGGTCTTTTTAACACCTCTACCTCTTTATTAAACCAACAAGGCAAATCTCAATTGGGACAGGCCTCAGAAAACGTGTTCGTCAATGCGGCGACGGGTAATCTAGTACTGCAACACCAAGATGAGCAGGTAAAGGGCCTAGGTTTAGGCTTAGGCGTGTTGAGAACCTATAACAGCTTGGGCCATTTTGATGGTGACAATGATGACCAATGGCGCTTAGGGTTTTTAAAATCCATCTCAGTTGAAGGCACGCGTAACCAAGCGGGCAGTGTGGTGACACGGGTCACGGCGGATGGCTTTGCTCAGCGCTTTAACTATGATGCGGCCAAAGGTGAATATGTAAGCCACCAAGGCAGTGGCGCCCATGACAGTTTGACGCTCAATAGCGATGGTAGCGCCACGCTTAACATTGATGGCCAAAATATCAAAGAGCGCTACGACAGCGCGGGCCGTTTAACGGCGATGATAAGCACCCAAGGCCATGAGACCACAATTAGCTACAGCTCGGGCCGAGTGAGTCAAATCACCACCAAAACAGACAGTGGAACAGAGACCACTAAACTGAACTACAACGCTCAGAGCTTACTTGAAAGCATTCAAACCCAAGCAGGTACAGGAGATGCCCATACTCGCGTGTACTATGGCTATGATGCGAACAAGCGCCTGAACTCAGTGAAAGTTGATTTAACCCCTGATGATAATTCCATCGCGGATGGTAAGGTGTATGAAACCAAATACACCTACCATGGTGATAGCAACCGTGTACACACGCTCAGCCAATCGGATGGCACCAAACTGACCATAGGCTACGAAGCTCACAATGGTGACTACCGAGTGAAGACCTTGCAAGATGGTGAAGGCAATACCACCACTTACCGTTACCTATCAGATACACATACCCGCGTCACATTAGGCCAATCACAGGTTGATTACCACTTTGATAACAACAAACGTTTAACTGCGGTTGAGCGCGTGGTAGATGGTCAACACGTTCGTGAAGAATATGACTACAACAGCGCAGGGCAAATCACCGAGGTTCGTAACGGCCTTGGACAAGCCAAAACCTTTGCCTACGACAGCGCAGGTAACCTGACGAGTCAAACCGACGGGGATGGGGTGACGGTAACACGCACTTATAACGGTGCCAACCAGCTACTCAGTGAAACACTGGGGGATAACACCACGCACTATGTGTACGATAGCAACCAACGTCTGCGCTTTACTTTAGGAGCAGACAACGCGGTGGTGGAGTATCGCTACAACACATTAGGGCAACGTGTTAGCCAGCACACCTATACCCAAGCCAACTACACCAGCACCAATCGTAGCCTTAGTGCGCTTCAAAGCTTTATCAATAGCCAAGATAAAACCCAACAACAGCTTAGCGAATACAGCTATGACTTTAGAGGGCAGCTGAGCACAGTGACCCGCTACAGCAGTGTTAACAGTCAAGGCCAAGGGGTGGATGGCAGCACCACTCGCTATGTGTATGACAGCCACGGCAAACTCCTACAAGAAACCACGCCAAGAGGCGTGCAAACTACTGGCACCGACAACGACTACAGCACCACGTATAGCTATGATGGCTTAGGGCGCGTGCTCTCAAAAACCGACGCCAATCAAGCACAAACCCTGTACACCTATGATGATGCCAATCAACGTATCGGTACGCAATACGCCAATGGCTTATGGCACACCCAAGTGTTTGATAAAACGGGAGCACTGATTTCCAATGCCAAAGGTACATCATCTTTGGGTAACAACAGCTTTGGGCTTGAACGCATTTACCGTGATGAACACGGCCGCGCGATAGCCAAAAAAGACGCACAAAACAGCCTCAGCTACACCTTGTATGACAAGTCGGGCAACACCGCGGCGACGGTGAGTAACACCGGTACAGTAACGCGCCTGCACTACGACCGAGCAGGGCGTGTTACCCAAACCGTTCAGTACGCACAAAAAATCAGTACAGCGGGCTGGTTGAGCGCCTCTGGCACACTGACCAAAACCTTGAGTGATTTAGATAATATTCTGAGCGCGCAAGCAAACAACGAAGATAACCGTACTACCCGTACCCTCTACACCTTAGGGGGTCGTAAACAATACGAGATAGACCCGAAAGGCTATGTCACCGAGTACATCTACAACGATAAAGGTCAGCTTACAGAGCAAAAGCAATACACCGAGCCAATGGGCGATATGATTTACCGAAGCCATAACAGCCCAGCTAGCATAGATGCTTGGAGTATGTATGACAACGACCCTGTAGGTGCAACGATAACTCAGGCCTTTGATGTTGAATATGGCCAAAAGGTGGCGGTTCTAACCGGAAGTGGGCGCGGTAATGGCTACCGTTTAAGAGAAAACACATCAACGTACTGGGATTCAGATAACCGTGTTATTTCGTGGGATATGAATTTCAACCAAAGCCACACGGTATACATAAAAGTAAACACGACTGCTGGAGATAGATATTTAACTTATAATCCAGGCTCACTCGCTCCATTTACTAATGGTGGTGATAGATATGTTGTTTATTCCATCGGTGATACACAAAAAGGTGAATGGCAAACGATAACGCGTGATTTACAGGCTGATTTGCACGCATTTCAACCAGATGTAGACATAGTGAACATCAGCGCCTTCCTTGTACGAGGCTCAGGTAAAATCGGTGAAGTGCGCTTATCGGGCTTAAACGAGCAAGCTTCACAAGCAGATGCGCGCAGCACCACCATGACCTACAACGCGGCGGGCCAGCTGGAAACCCAAACCGATGGTGAAGGCTATGTGACCCGTTATTACTACGATAAAGCAGGCAATGAAATTGCAAAGCGTCGTTATGCAAACAAAGGGGATACAGCGTCCACCGATGACCGTATCAGTCACACTTACTACGATGCACAAGGCCGTGTAGCGGGTACGCTGTCTGCCGATGGGGCACTGACCACCTTCACGTACAACAAAGATGGTCAAAAGCAATCGCAAAGCACTTATCACACTCAAATACGCAATCAAGCCATTGGCGCTCCTTTGGTTATTCCAACAGGAGATAAAACCACCACGCACTGGAGTTACACCGCAAACGGGCAAGTTGAGCGAGAAATTCGCGCCGATAAATCAATGACTCATTATAGCTATGACGCCATGGGGAATCTGGTTGAAAAGCGTGAGTATGAAAATGTGATTGCGCATGAAGAGTTTACTGATGGCGAATATCACAATGTAAAAATAGTTGACGCTGAAGGTGGATATATAGTTCCAGAAGATGGGCGAGTTGCGTTTAATATGGTCAATAATACCAGCGCGACTTGGCCTTATGTCAGCAGTAACGATACGTTTTATTTAAGTGATAACATAACCGCAACAATTGAATTGACAACAGAATCTGATGTCACAAAGGCGTATTTTAATGGTGGGCTAAACAACAGCCTCAGCCCAACTAATCGCCATTCGGTTTATCTAAAACAAGGCCAGTTCATAGCGCAAGTTATTGGAGACTCAGCGAGTAAAACATTTGAGAACCTACTGCGTGCTCAACCAAATACAACCTATGTTATTACCTGGACTACGTCGCAGGCGAGTTCCACATTAACAATCTATCCAAAAGGTCACCCTGAGCAGGCGGTGACTCACACCAGAGCGACACATGAGTGGACTGGTCAGGCGATGATGGTTTTATACGGGTATCGCTATGCATCGGACAATAATGGCGTTATTTACCTAGACAACTATCTCTTAGCCAAAACCCCAGTAAGCACAGAGCGCTTCCAGTATGACCAACAGGGTCGTTTGGTGGCCGCGTTAGATGGCAATCAAAATGCAGAGCTGGGCGCAGATGCCACACAAGGTGAGATCACCGCAAAAGTAGTGAGTGAAGCTGCGCGCACCGAATATGACGTGCTGGGCAATATTCGCCTAACCACAGACAGAGAGGGCGCACAAACCCGTTACTACTATGATGCGCAAGGTAATATGCGCTATCAGATTGATGGAGAAGGTCAGGTAACGGAATATCGCTACAACGCCTTTAATCAACGTACCGATGTACTGCGCTATAAAACTCCGTTAACCGCGGCAAATATCAGTGACAATGGTCTGATTGGGGGGCTGGTTACCAATCAAATCAGTAATGGTACAAAAAGTGTTGCGGCGTACTTACAATCAGCGGTTGGCAGTGGTGAGTCATTCCATGAAAAGCTGGACTACGATGTACGCGGCTTACTGGCCAGTAAAACTGATGCTGAAGATTACCAAACTACCTTTGAGTATAACGCGTTTGCACAGTTGGTTAAGCAGTCACAACAAAGCCACCTAAGCATTTTAGACAAACAAAGTGGCGTTAAAACACTGACCCATACCGAGTTTGCGTACGATAACCGTGGCTTACTAGAAACGACTACACTCAGTGGTGGCAATATCAGCCAAACCAGCAGTAAAAGCTATGATGCCTTTGGTCGCGTTGTAAGTACCACTGATGGTAATAATCACACCAAAAATATCAGCTACACCGTCAATGGTGATAACGATAAAGTAGGCCGTGTGGTCACAAGCACGCAGACGGTCGATGGGGCACAGCGTGAGATTATCACCCAATACGATATGCTTGGTCGTGTGTTGTCAGTTAAAAATGCATCGGGCCATATCACGCGCTACAGCTATGATGACAACACCCACACGACCACGGTGACTCAGCCAAACGGCACACAGGTTAAAACCACCCGTAATGGCCAAGGGCTAGTTGCGTCTATGACCCAACTGGATGCACAAGGCAATGAACTGAGCACCAGTGCGTTTGAATATGACGCCAATGGTAATGTGCTTAAAACCTTGCTCAACGGCGAACTGCAAAAACACACACAATACGACAAAAACAACCGGGTGCGTTTTGTGACCGATGCCTATGGCAATCAGGTTGAAACCCAGTACGACAAGGTTGGGCGCGTCACGGCCAGTATTGTAGACCCAGA
This sequence comes from Pseudoalteromonas sp. MMG022, assembly GCF_021654245.1. Taxonomy (NCBI): domain Bacteria; kingdom Pseudomonadati; phylum Pseudomonadota; class Gammaproteobacteria; order Alteromonadales; family Pseudoalteromonadaceae; genus Pseudoalteromonas; species Pseudoalteromonas sp. MMG022. The sequence continues at coordinate 57,884 of NZ_JAKFZQ010000019.1, forward strand.
TGGACTAAAACTGACCACCACGTTTGAGCACAACCAACACGGCAGTGAAGTCATACAAAGTGAGCAAATTGATACAGTTGTCAATGGCGGCAATCAAAGTGCAGGGCTGATTAACCGCACTACCACCACGTTTGATAGTCAAGGCCGAGCCACAGATGTCAAGGTAGAACAAGGTAACCAACAACAATCACTAACACGTTATCAATATGATGGATTAGGTAATAAGTTAGAAGTTATACAAGGCAGTGGTAACAACACCGTTACCACCCAATACGAATATGATGCATTAGGTCGCTTGGCAAAAACCATCAAAGGCGCACAAGTCTCTAGTTATCACTATGACGAGCATAATAATCTGGTTAAGAAAGTTTCCATGATTGATGAGCGCGGTAAAGTAGAGCTGTTCACCTATAACGAAGCGAACCAATTAACCGCAACGCTTGTGTCGGCCAAACACCCATCTGTGGGGAGTACGGCTTACGAGGTTACACGCTTTGAGTATGATGTAAACGGTCAGCGTATTGCTAAGCACCGCTATGACCAATTTATGGTTGACCCCAATGAAGCCACACTCAAGAAGGCCGTGGATGACTTTGCCGATGCAAACACCAGCAGCGCGGTGTCAACCTATACCAGCTATGATGAAAACGGCCGTAAGTCGTTACATATCAATGCGGATGGCGGCGTAACGCAATGGCACTATGATACACAAAGCCGTGTGTTTGAAGTCACGCGCTGGGGCCAACGAGCCAAGCTAGATAGCACCGCAAAAACCCACTTATCCGCAGGCACACTGACAGCGTCTCATTTGACAAAGTATGGTGATATCACCTCAGATAGCCGTGTTAGAACGCTATACAACGATAAAGGTCAAGCACGCTTTACCATCACCTTGTTGGAGGGGGCAAACGCCAGCGTTAAAGAAAGCCGCTATGATGCGGCGGGTCAGTTAATTGGTACTATCGCTTATGCAGATACCGTGGCCTTTAGTGCCAGCAGCAGTATCACAAACCTGAGCAGCCAGCTCACCAACTCAGCGAATAATCGTGAGTCTCACCTGTTTTACGATACGGCGGGGCGCTTACGCTTTACCATTGATGCACTGGGGTATGTGACCGAGCAGCGTTATAACGAAGTCAACGATGTGGTCAGTACCATAGCGTATGGTAATTCACTGACCAATCACGACACGCTCAACGATAAACTTAACGCCGGTACACTGAGCTATAGCGATTTACATACACACTTTGTCAATAGCTTATTTAGCAACGCCCGTGTCAGCCACTCAGAATTTAATGCCCAAGGGCAACTGACATGGCAGCGTCATGCTGATGGCACCCTTGAGCGCTACAGCTACCATGACAATGGCCTTAAAGCCAGTTACACCAACCAAAAAGGGGCCACTTGGACATACCGCTACAATGTGGCAGGAAAACTTGAGCAAGAAATAGGGCCAAGCCACACGGTTAAGCTGTGGAATGGCAGTACGCTCGGCGAAAAGACCAATGTACAAACCATCAAAACCTTTAGCTACGATGGCTTAGGGAATGTCAGAAGTATCAGCGAAGGGGCGATACAAAACGGCCAACCACTCAGTGGCGCACCGAGCGCAACCACCACGTTTGAGTACAACCTAGCAGGGCGTCAAACCATCGTCCGACAGGCGGCGACCGACCATGCACCAGCCACCGCGACTTACTCAGTGTATGATGCGTTAGGTCGCGTCGTAAGCTCGATTCAAGGGCAAATTAAGCAACACAAGGTTTACGATAGCGCGGGCAATGTGCGCTTTAACATTGATGGTGAAGGCAATGTCACGGAGCTGCGTTATAACGCCTTAGGCCAACAAGTTAAGCTGATAAAGTATGCGGCCGAAACGCCGAGCTCACCGGGCTTTGCACCATCGTTAGACGATATGGTCGATAGCAGCGGTGCACTGGACCCCACAAACCCAATCAGACTGACCGCCAATAGCGACTATGACCGCACGATTGAGACGCAATATGATAAAGCGGGCCGTAAGCGACAGGTTGATATCGGCATGCAAAGCACCCGCTTTGCATACAACGCCTTTGGTCAAGAAATCAAAAGAAGAGTATTAGTTAGTGGCACTTGGGCGACCAACACGCAAGCATTGGTGTCATTTAATTACTACAACGAGCTGGGGCAAAAAACAGCGTCAGTCGATGCGGGCAACTTCCTAACCACACACAGTTACAACGGCTATGGTGAGCTGGCATCGAGCATAGAATATGCGGTTGCAGTCACTGGGACAATCAACCCACACACGCCACCCACAGGCTCACAAGGCAACGACACTGATGGGCAAAACCGTCAAACAGACTATTACTACGACGACATGGGCCGCGTAACCCATACCGTCTATCAGAATGTAAAAGTGGCTCAAGAGACGGGCACACACTTTACGTATGCCACCAAAGAGCAGGTAATTGATTATCGTCAGTACGATGAACTGGGTAATGTGCGTGCCATGTTAACCACACCAACCGACAATTTAAGTAACCCGCAGGACTATCGCGCGGAAAACTCCAGCGATATTGATAACGCCACGGTGTTTGAATACGATGCGTTGGGGCGCTTAGTGAACAAAGCGAGTGCCAGAAAAGAGTATATCGGTGTTGATGTGATCAGCTCTATCAACATTGCCAAGGCAACTGGAGAAGGGCGTCAGGTTACATCATACAACTATGACATCTTCGGCAACATGGTTGAGCAACGTGAGCATTCAAACCAGTTGTTGAATTATAATCGTAGCACTGGCGTGTTTAGTATGCCTACGAATGATACGAGCGACAGAGTCACGCGCCATGAGTACAATAATCGTGGGCAATTGATCAATGAATATAACGCGCTGAACTACAAGACTGAACACCATTATAATAACCAAGGGTTACTTCAAACCAGTATTGCTCAGTTCAATGAACACGATGGTACGAACAAAACACTTACAACCAGTTATTTATACAACAACAATGGACGTGTGACGAAAAAGTCATTGGAGATGACGGGCCCCAATGCCAATCGTTTTGAATTTGAAACATATTACAACGCGTTTTCAGAGGTGAAAAAAGATAACCAAGGTGTGTATGTGTACAACAAAGAAGGCCTGCTTTGGAAAACCAGCAAAGGCGATGGGGTACTCAAAACTTATGAATACGATAAGGCGGGCCGTTTAGAAAAGACCTACCATGCACTTAATGGCTTAACACGCTTTGAGCGTGACGACTTGGGCAATGTTGAAAAGATACATCAGCCGTCGTTTATTCAAAACGGTACGCTTATCGCGCCAGTTGTCTTACAACAGCACGATCGCTGGGGTAATGTCATTGAGCTGACCGATGCCGCTACACATAAAACGAAGATGGAATATAACTATCAAAATAAGGTAGTTAAAGAACTTTTACCGAAGGTGAATGTAACTTACATAAATGGTACGACAGCTGAGGAAGATAAGTTAAAGAATATCTACACTTACGATGTGTTCGGTAATTTGGTTAGTAAGCAAGATGCCAATGAACATGTTCATACCTTTAGATATGACGCTGTCGGTAATCAGCTCAAGTATAGAGATGCAGAGGGTAACGAGCGCCGTAATATTTACGACATTTACGGCCAGAATGTATTTAGCGTGGATGCAACAGAGCGCGGTACTGCAAGTCGTTTTAACAAGTTGGGTCAGGTTGTTCAAACGGGCATACACGGTATGGACGGAACGAGTAGGTTATACAGACGTAGCCACAGTTATGATTATGATCAGCTTGGAAATCGTATTCAAACAACCAATGCTGTAGGTGGCATTGCTAAATATAAATACGATGCGCTTGGTAATGTTGTACATAGTATTGATGAGATGCAGCGCGCAAAAACCTTTGGGTTTAATGACCAAGGCATACAAGTTTTAGAGCGCTACGACTCGTTACGCAGCTCTACAACGACGCAAAATCATGAGCTTTCTAAGCAAACCAATGACTATGGCTTTGTGACAAGTATTAATGACTTAGGTGGTAACGTCCATACGCTGCATTATGGTCGAAAGTGGGATGACCAATATCAGCACCCTAACAGCCAACCAGACACAAACAAGGTTGCTACATCACTGGTATATGAAGATGGGCAAATTATCGAGCGCGAGGAAAATGTTGGCCGACTTATTCGCAGAGTGAACACCTTGGGTCAGGATTTAACCTATGACTACTATGATAATGGCTGGCTTAAATCAGTTATTGATCATAACACCGGTGCTGAATCTTACTTTGAATATGATGAAGTTGGGCGACGCACTAAAGAAACCAAAGCTTCATGGGACGATTTGGGGCGCTTAATTCGCCACGATACCATAACAGAATACGATAGCCATGGCCGAATCACCTCAGTCACAACCAGAGGTCATCGAAATACGGCTGAATCTGGAGATCCACAGTGGCAGGCAGAATATGATATTGCATCAATCATATACAAATATGATGCTGTTGGTAACCGTCGTAGCATAGACGTTTCTAATAAGATTGTTGAAGTCACTAATGGTGTATCTATCAACGATATCCCTGAGAAAAAAGCCGTTGAAGGTGAGGCGTTCACCATGAACCTACTAGAGCACATCGTCAAAAGTGTGGTGGTCGATCAGGTTGATATTGAAGTTGAAGGCTTGCCGGAGGGCCTATCATTCAACTCTATTACGGGCAAAATAGAGGGAGTACCAAAGTTCAAAGTTGTTGATGGTGCATTGAAATCATCCGAGTCATTTCCCATCACCGTGACGGCTACAGATAAGTCGCCTGTACACGGATACCCTGTTTACTCGGATTCCACCACTTTTGTGCTTGTTGTACATAATGTTGACCCGATTGAAATTGCGCCAGCACAGACGCTAAATCAATACACCGAATGGGATGTGATTGAGCCTTTTGATGTAACGGATAAATTTAACCTGACGGTGCCGAGTTTATCTATCGCTCGCTATGAAGCGGAAAACTTACCTGCTGGCCTTGTCATTAGCGAACAAGGGGTTGTGTCTGGCCAAATCGGCTTTGGTGCGGTCAGAGAAGATGGCTTGGTAGAGAGCCAAATTATTGCGATAGCAATAGATGAAGAAGGTAATGAATATCCATTTGATTGGTCTTTGTCTTTCGATATCAAGAACAATCAACCGTTGAGTGTTAAAGAAACAGGTTGGTACGAAACAACATTAGCACAAGGTAATGCAATACGCCCTGAGGTTGGTAACATCGCGCAACTTTTTAATGTCAATGTGCAAGGCCTTGAATTTGAATATGGTCTTGAACCGTATCAAGACACGACAATACCTTCATGGTTAAGCCTAAGTAATGGTCATTTGGTAGGTACGCCAGAGAGTCCCTTAGAAGATTTCTATCAATTTAATGTGTATATGCAGGTTAAAGGTGAGCCGAGCACTCGCGTCAATAAACGTGTTGAATTTGAAATCATTCATATTCATACAGTGGTTATGAACGAAAGGGAAAGAAGAACTGTTTGGTTGAACAATTATGTTGAAGGCTTTGACAGCTTTTCATTTCCAGAGGGCACATCGTGGGCAACGCAGATTGAAGGGGGTGGACTGGTACTTCGTCCTGGTTACTTAGATGGAGGTGCCGAGCCGTATTTGTTACAGGTGCATAAGAATGCACAAATAGACCCAGACGGGACCGTGATGAAAAAGGCGGTTAGGCACGATGTGTGGATCACTGTGAATGATATTAATGACATCAATAATGCACCAGTAGCAAGTCCACTGAACGAGTTCGAGGACGCAACAGAAAATGAAGTGTTCACGTTTGATGCCTCGCAGTATTTCTCTGACCCAGATGGTGATGCACTGACCTATAGCTATAAATTTTATGATACTTTGGATAAGCAAATCGGCAGACCTAGCTGGTTACATATAAAAGATAAAAAGGATTCAGACTCTACGTTAACCGATGAAGACTACCTACATGATAATAGTATATTAACTGGCACACCTAATTTTAAAGATGCTATGAGTTTCAGAGTTGAAGTAACAGCTACTGAGCTAAGTGGCTCAAAATTATCAGCTAGTGCTGATTTTACACTGGCGGTCAATAATTCGGGTAAAAAAATACCTTATATTATTGAACCAGACAAGATACTCGAAGCCAACGTAAACAGAAACGAAGAGTTGATTATAGAGCTAAAGGGTTATGACCCAGATACAGGTGGTAGAGTTACAAAGTTTACGCTTAGAGGCAGTAGTGATGGAGTGCTGTTTAAAAAGGGTAACAACTATGTTTCGAGTATAGAAATAGCGCCTTCACATCGTCAGCTCGATAATAACAATAGATACATTGACTATGCACACCCAACGGTCAAGTTTGTAAAAAGTGGTGAGCAGACAATCTATATAGATGTAACGGACGAGCGTGGCAATGTTAATACAGTGCCTTTTGAAGCATCAACCGAGGTCACTTCCTACCCCTTGAAGTTTACCGGTTTAGATGACATCACAGCTAAAGAGTATGAAGTGCTAAACCTCCCTGTTGCTAGCGCGTTTGCAAGTGATGACCCTGATTTGAATCTTGAGTATCAAATTACCGGACTACCCGATGGCATAAGCTATATTAGCAGCGGCCCCGGTGCAGGTCGAATTACAGGTGAGCTACTAAATCGTACTGCGGGTGAATATGAAGTTAATATTACTGCTACAGATAAGAACGACCCCGCTGTTGAGGCGAAGGGGTCGTTCAAGCTGACCGTGGAAGATGTGGTGTTAATTACCATGGATGAAGGGCAAGATCTCGAGTCATCTATTTCAAGCCTTGGGTTTGATGGTGCTAAAGACAGCGAGTATCAACGTCGTTTAGCGAACACAGAGGATTGGATTAAATTAAGTGCTGACCACCAGACAATCACATTTGAACCAGGGCGGTTTGTTGGTCGTGAACAGCGTTATGCACTCACAGTAGAGGCATTTAGTACAGCGACCGGCTCTAAAAGGATCTTAGCGCGTAAGTATTACTTCATAACCGTAGTTGATAAAGGGGACGCAAACGACGCACCAACGGGCACCATCACAGATGAGTATGTGCCTCAGGGGGAGAGCTTTACGCATGATGTGTCACGGTATTTTGACGATCCAAACAATGATCCAGTGCGTTACGCTGCCACTTATTATAAAAAACAACGCAAAGGAATAATTGACCCTCACAATGGTGATGCCACCTCAACAAGCTTAACAAGCGGCGATAATGTTATGGCAGAGTGGGAGTGGGTACATGTTACTCACATTCCCAATCTGTATTTTGATGGTACCACGGGGCTGCTTGGAGGGCGTGCCACACTTGACAACGCGGGTGATTACCAAATTGAAGTGGTTGCGACTGAAACAACACCTGAGCCGCTCAGTGGTTTTACTAACTTCTTTTTGTATTTAGGTGAAGATACACCTACAAATCGTCAGCCTGTGATTACATCGATTACTGGTGAACAAAATGTTGTTCAAGGCAAAACATATAGTTTTGAGGCGAAGGGTATTGATGACGGTGTGATAGACAGATACGAGTGGAAAAGCTCTGAGGGACTGGAGAAGGTCACTTGGTCAAGTAACCAGCGTAATGTTGAATTTAAGGTCAACGGTGTAGGTAGTCAATGGATTGAAGTCCGCGCGATAGATGAAAAAGGTTTGGCCAGTGAATGGACACGAATAGCCATCAAAGCGGATATTCCAATGTCTATATCATCAGCAATCCCATTTCTGTATGTTGATGATAGTACGACGGCACGCGTCAGCGCGAATGACCCAGATGATTTAATCTCGCATTATGAATGGAAGACATCATATGGTTTATCGCATAGTAATGTTACAGGGCCAAAAAACAGCCAAGTGACGATCACCGGAACAGCTTCGGGAAGCCGTTATGTATCTGTGCGAGCGCACTATCGCAATGGTGAGACAAGTGAATGGGTATCCAAATATGTGAAGGTAGTACAACTAGCTCCTATGCCAACACTAGGTATCTCGGTTACTAAAGAGTCTCATTATGTTTACAAGGCAACTGCCAGTGACTTTGATGGTGCTATTAAATATGAATGGAAAGCAACGGATGGATTAGCGATCAGTGGTTCTGGTAGAACGGTGTCGTTAACAGCTAGTACCCATGGTAAATATACTGTATGGGTAAGAGGACAAAATGATAGTGCTCGCTGGACCGATTGGTTTTCTAAAACCATCACCATTGATGAGCTCAACCCTGCGCCAAATGTGTCATTAGCGCTGTCAGCCAACTCTGTAAGTCAAAATACGCCTATCACTGCAACGGTGTCTTCAGGTAATGATGCAGATATTGCACAGTACAAATGGGAATCGTCAAATGGGCTCGCGGTGAGTGGCAGTGGTAAACAAGTTACGCTGACGCCGACTGCAACGGGTCAACAATGGGTTCGAGTCAGTGCAAAAAGTCACGCAGGGGTGTGGAGTGAGCCGGTTACACGGTATATAGACGTGTCACCATCGCAAATCCAGTACAGAACCTCAATTTCCGGTGCTGGTAGTTTTAGCCTGTATTCAAGAAGTGGCTCTGGGCAGATAACTGTCACTGATGCTAACGGAATAAGTGCCAGTAATGTGACATTGGGTAACGTGCCAAGTTGGATGTCTACATTCCGTACACAAGTGGATGAAAATACAGTCAAGTTCTCATTAAGCTTTAACAGGCTCTCACCTGATATGTCATTCCCTCATAGCAGCGGGATTTACACTGTAACACTCGATGTGTTCACGAAAGATAATTTAGGCGCGACAACCACGGGTAGTGTAAATGTTGATGTATCGAATGATTCCGGTTCTTCAACATTTGGCAGTGGCGGGAGTGTGAGTTTAAGTAGTTTAGACTCGGCTGGTTTTTATAGCGCCTTATCGTTGTCACAGCCAGTTATGCTCAGAAGTGCGCCAATGATGATGGCAATGAGTGAACCTGAGCCAGAACCTGTGATGATGACAAGTTCAACAACCCTTGTTGAAGATAGAAGCAGTGTTGAACAACAAAAGACTAAGCCGCTAGAGAAGTCTTACTGGTTTACGTACGACGATAATAACCGTGTAGAAATTGACGGTGGTAGCTTTATCAACAATCGAATTACCATCCAAGAAAAGGGCAATTGGATACGTTACGATAATGCAGGACGTAAGAAATACCTAATAGATAGAGGAGGCGTTGAGGCCAAACATTACACCTATGATGTGTGGGGGCAAACGTCATATATTTATCAAGCTTATAACGCAGACAAAGATTTATTCTTTAACAACGAGCCTGAATTGGATGAGACGAGCTGGCGTAATTCAAGCCACTTTACCTACAACGCAGCGGGTCAGGTTAAGCAACACTACGAGTATTTTAGCCCGTATGTGGACTATAAGTATGACTTTATAAAGGGAATGGATGGTGACAATATTGACCTAGATGGTATTGGAGAGGATGAGCCTGATACCCGAGAGCGATACCGAGTGACGGTGAACTACGGCGGGTCATTAAAGAGTGTCAGTGATACCAATTACAATGCGGCAGGTGAGGTTGGGTATCAACGCCACCGAAATATAGGTTTTAGTGTTTCAGAGCAACTTAGGGCGACAGCAGAGCAGGATAACGGTACCTATGAACCGCGCACCTACTTCCAACGCGGTGCGTGGCAAGAAGACGACCTAACGGTTGAGTCCACCTCTCGTAACTATCAGTATGACGCGGCAGGTCGATTGGATGGCTATGACTTTATTAGTAACTCACTTACTCGTCACTTCGACATCAGTTACACAGGAAGAGAAAGTTACCTTGAGACGGCACATGATGGGGTTGCGGGTGAAGATGATGAAAATCTTAAAGATGCGACAACGGTCTCAAGTTACGATGTAAACGGCAACAGAACCCGAGTTGAAGAATGGGTCACAGATGATGACTATGAAGCGCCAGACCCAATGAAAGATACCAAAGCCACCTATATGCGTTACGACGCAGAAGGTAAGCTGATGACAAAGGTATCTGGTAAGCAATCACGCGCGCTTAGAGAGGGAGACTTTACAGAAACAGCAAACTATCGACTTGACCCTAGAACGGGCGAGCTAATGGACTGGATAACCCCGCTTGCCGAAGATGTGAAGTTTGAAGAAAACAAGGTCAATGGCGCTGTGACAGGTGATTACCACTTATACAGTGGCGAGCACTATTTAGGGAACGTGAGCAAATCTGGGAATATGACGGTTAAGCAAAACCATTTTGCGACAACCGAGCAAACCAGCTCAACCAGTGCAATGCACCCAGTGCGTTCTGGGGATACCTTACGAAGCCTTGCTAAAGCATATTATGGCAGTGAAGACTTGTGGTATGTGATAGCGGACGCCAATGGCTTAGGGTTTGGGTCGGAGCTTCAACCTGGTACAACGCTGGAAATTCCAGGAAGAGCCAGTGAGTTCAACGGTCATGACGCTTTCTCGCCAATTAATTTAAGTGAAGCAATAGGTGATACTACCCCAGAGATGCCATATGTGCCACCGCCGCCACAGGCGGGGTGTAATGCACTGGCGTCAGTTGTGATGATAGCAGTGGCGGTGGTTTCGACGATTTATACAGCTGGTGCGGCAGCGAACTTGATGGTAGGAACAGGCAGTTCAGGGCTAGGGTTTAGTGCAGCGATGACATCGGGCATGACTACGTTAGCCGGTGGTACAGTAACGGGCGCGGCGGTGGCAGGCGGCACGCTTGCAACCACGACTATTGGCACAATGGTTGCGGCGGGTATAGGTGGATTTGCGGGCTCTGTTGCATCGCAACTAGCGGGTAAAGCAATGGGTGCGGTTGATAGCTTCTCGTTGAAAAATGCTTTATCTTCGGGCTTAACGACCGTAGCTACCGCAGGTATGGGCAGTTATCTACAAGGCGTTAACGGCGCGACAACCAATACAATCAACAGTATAACGAAACTTAAGAACTTATCAGCAGCAGGAAAAGCGGTGATGGGTGCGACCACAGCGATAAGCTCAGTGGCAGCCAATAAATTGGTAGGCAATCAAGCGAGCTTTAGATGGGGCAATGTAGCGGCCTCAGCACTGGCATCATATGCTGGGGCAAAGGTAGGACTTGGAGACCCCAATACGCTAGCGGGCGGAATGACATCGGGTGATATCATACTTGATACATTTGGTGGTGTTGCTAATAGTGGGTTACACTACGGCGCAGATAAGCTCTTTGGTAATGAGGCAAGCTGGAATTTTGGTAGTGTAGCGGCAGATGCGTTTGGCAATGCATTGGGTAACTCTATCGTTAGTGGTTTAGCGAGTAAGCCGACTAGTACGAATAGCGCTCAAGCAAAAGGCAAGCAAAATGGAGCGAGTTCTCTGACACCAAGCTCTGCAAACTCAGATGTTGAAGTTTTTGCGTATTCGGAACTGAAAAAAGAGCGTGAACTTTACGCCAAATGGGATGAAGAAGGAGAACTTCAAGCTGCTGAGCTTGCTAAGCAGAAGTTTGAATATAGAGAAGCTGGACTTGAGGCACATTTCACAGAACTTCACGCGCAGCGTGAAGCGGTTGCGCAAGAGTTTCTAGCTGGTTTAAATGACCCTTACAGAGATGCAATTAAGCCAATCTCAATTTTCCCGGTTGAGTGGGGAATTGATGAAGCTATATCTGTTGGTCAAGAAGCCTATAATTTCAGTCAAAAGCCTTCATGGCAAAGTGCAGCTTTATTAGGCGCTTCGTTAATACCGGGTAAGTTTATTGACGATGCAGCAGGTAAAGTCACAAATAAGCTATTTGGTAGTAATGGGCAGCTATATTCAGAGTTGGATACTAACTATGTGTCTTATTCTGAGCAGCTTGAAAAAGCTACTACGTTTAAAACTAATGGTATAAATAGTGGTACTGCTTCAGCATATTTAGACACTTCTGACGGACAAAATTATCTTGATGCCTTATGGGCTGCTGATCCGACTGCTGATGCAGATATGATATATGCGAGGGCTATGGATCAATTGTCTACAGGATCTGATTTACCAACTACTCATATTATGAACTCCTCACTGGTTAAAATTGTACCTGAAGGTAGTTCAGTATCCCCTTATTCACCATTCTTTACGACACAAGATGAATTATTTAAAGCTTCTGCTTCAAATCATACATTGGCAGATTATTTTGGTTTACCTTTAGTAAGCGAAGCCCCTAGCTACTCAATATTTGAAATTAAGCCATTACAACCGGCTGGTGTATTTTCTAGTACTGTGGCTCCAACAGTAGAGTTTGGAGGGTTAATTCATAGGAATGGTAATGGTATACAATACCTTGTTCCGAATCGAAACTTATGGTCTGAACCTCAGCTGATTGGTACAACAAATAATTGATGGATATGAAAATGAATAAAGAGGCACTTAAGCACAGAGCTGTTGAGTTGGAGCGAATTTTAAATGATTACTCATTGACTGAACCAGAAGCTGCTTTATTACTTAAGGTATTAGCTCCAATAATAGAAAATGCAAAAGCTAACAAGATTGATCATAATGTAGAGTGGAATGATATAGCTGGTAGTCGATTTTTTACAGAAGGAAGTCTTAGGCAGTTTCCCGACTTAGAAAAAGCATTTGCAGACTTCAGAATTGAAGCGACAGGAGGGGAAAGCCCAGCTTTGAAAAAGCTTAGAGCTAGACATAGTAAAAACAAGTAACTTGAATTGAGAGTTGCTTATATGAGCTTCTAAAATAATGAATCATCAACGCCCTAGCTAACTATCTGGGGCGTTGTTATATCTGCTTTCCCACAAGCTTTTTAAGCTGATCCTGTTTTACAGCCATATCTAAGAAGTGGCAAACCACGTCTTGATCTTCAGGTCTTAAGCTATCTATCTGGCGGCATAATTCCTTCAGCTTTTTGTTCTTAATATCAAACTGATCTTGATCTTCAAGATTCTGTCCTTGTAGTAGCCTGTCAAAACTAACCTCAAGCACTTCAGACAACCTGATAATATAGTCGAATTGTGGCTTACCTTGTCCGCGTTCCCAACGGCCTATTAACCTTGGTTGAACTTCCAGCATATTAGCCAATTCTAACTGAGTAAGTTGTCTTAATTTACGTAATTCAGCAAGGTTCTTCCCAAAGTCGGTCATTACCCAATGCTCCAACAAATAATCTGTGTAGCGCATAGTAACCCTGTAAAAATTATCCAACCTTGAAAAGGATAATAATAAATTTAAGTGGACACCCACCCCAACTTGGAATGTTGGGGTGGTTTGTCTAAGCTAAGAGGTGAATTTAAGTGGACACCCACCCCAGCTTGAAAGTTCGGGTGGTTTGTCTAAGCTTTAGTTTCTTCAAAATTCAAATCAAATTCTAAGTTCAAGGAGCGAACGATGAATTTAAGTGGACACCCACCCCAGCTTGAAAGTTCGGGTGGCTTGTCTAAGCTTTAGTTTCTTCAAAATCATTTCAAAATTCTAAGTTCAAGGAGTGAACGATGGGATTAGCAAGGAAGCGACAAATCAGTTTGTCGGATACTAAATACTATCATTGTGTTTCACGGTGTGTTCGCCGGGCATTTTTATGTGGTGAAGATAAGTTTACGGGTAAATCATATGAGCATCGAAGGGGGTGGGTAGAAGAACGCTTACTGTTTTTAACGGAAGTATTTTGTATTGATGTGTGTGCGTATGCAGTGATGAGTAACCATACCCATGTTGTATTGTATGTGGATGATAAAAAAGCTCAAAGGCTGAGTGATAGAGCGGTACTTATACGTTGGCATAAGCTGTTTAAAGGCTCGATTCTTAGTCATAAATATCTGCAAGGAGAGCGTTTAGACGAAGGGCAACGGTTCTTCTTGAACAAAGAGGTAACAGAATATCGCAATCGTTTATCGAGTATTAGCTGGTTTATGCGGGTGTTGAATGAAGGCATAGCACGCCAGGCAAATCGAGAAGATAATTGTACAGGTAGATTTTGGGAAGGGCGCTTTAAATCACAGGCTTTACTCGATGAAGCAGCTTTGATGACCTGTATGGCCTATGTGGACTTAAATCCGATTCGAGCGAAGATAGCTAAAACACCAGAAGAATCAAACCATACTAGTATTAAACAACGCTGTGAACATGCCAAAGTGGGTAAACAGCCCAAACAACTGGCGCGATTTGCGGGCAGCCCAAGAAAACACATGCCAAAGGGTTTACCTTTTGAGCTTAAAAGCTACCTTGAACTTGTTGAACTCACAGGGAAATGTATTCGTACAGACAAGCGAGGTTACATAGCACAACATCAAGAGCCAATCTTAGAGAGATTAAACATCAAAGCAGAGAATTGGCTAAAACTGACCACCCAATTTGAACAGGTGTTTAAAGGTGCTGTAGGTAAAGAAAGAGCACTGGATATGTATTGTGAACGAGCAGCATTGAAACGACGACGAAATATCAAAAATAGCAAAGCGTTACTGACCTAATCGACAATTACTTCACTAAATAATATGCTCAGATGCAAAAAAGAAAGGGTAGGGAAAGTAGTGTGGAAACGACAGACAAAACGGCTAAAAAGTCCATAGGTGCATCATAAATTCGCTACTAAAGGTACAAGGTTTGATAATATAAGTGATAAAATACTGGCAAGTCACTTCGTTGAATTGTGATAACATCTTTTTAAAGTGGCTGTCCGCGTATTGGTAGGCTAAGTCGCACCGTGGCTCAATACGTGGAAAAGTCCGGGGTGAACAAACAAGGCAGTTGCCACTTGTTTAGGCACTCAATGGCCACGCTGATGCTGGAAAATGGCGCAGACATCCGCTTTATCCAAGCCATGCTTGGCCATGCTGAACTCAGTACCACGGAAATCTACACCCAAGTGAGTATCAAAGCACTTAAAGAAGTGCACAGCCGTTGTCATCCTGGCAAGCTGACCAAAGCCTCTGAAGATAGTGATATGGCTGAGTTGATGGCGATGTTAGCGCAAGAGAGTGAAGAAGAGTTGCAAGGTAAAAGCACATGCTCATCGACAAAATAAACGGTTATGCGTTGACATAAAGAGTAGGTTGTTTAACACTGTTAAACAACGTTAAACATGAATGTTGAGGTGCCTATGTTAGGGGTAAGATTAGATACAGACTTAGAGCAGAGGTTGGCAGCGTTGGCAGAGCGTACCCATCGTTCAAAAAGTCATCATGCAAAAGAAGCACTTAAGCGCTATATCGAACAAGAAGAAGCGCGAGAGCAGGCAGACAGAGAAACACTGACACGCTGGGAAGCTTATAAAGAAAACGGTGAGTCAGTGAATAATCAGGCTATGATGGATTGGCTAGATGACTGGGGCACGGAGCAGGAGCGCGCATGTCCCGAGAAGTGATCTGGTTACCCGATGCAGTAAAAGATGTTATGCGGTTACGCGAATTTATAAGAGAGAAAAACCCCAGTGCAGCACAGCGAGCCGCCAGTAGGATAAAAGAAGGCGTGATGCTGTTGATGGACAATCCAGAGTCAGGGCGACCAGTGGCTGGCTTAAGTGCCTTCCGTGAAGTGATGATGCCGTTCGGCGCGGGTAACTATGTATTAAGATACCGAGAAGATGGCAATAAAGTGGTTATCGTTAGAGTCTGGCACAGCAAAGAGGCACGTAGATAAAGCCGCCTCAAATACAACTTCCTATGCCTTGGCCCTTGCCATAAAGCTAAAAAAGGCTCACACCTGACGCATTTAACAATGCAAATGAATAGTGAGGCACCACAAGGCATAGAATGTAAAACAACACAAAGGCGCGTTGTAAAACAAGCACACAAACCCCACCGCCAACCCGCGTCATAAAGCAAATCAAGTGTTAAACAGCGCAGCAATCCCCAACCCTGACAAAATTCTACATGTAGAAAGATGCGCGCTAACCACATCGAGCAACCAACGGCAAATCTGTCAACATAAAACGTCAAGCAAAAACGGCTTAAGCCCTGTTATGGTGCATACTCTAGGTGAGTATGAGAGGCTCACCTAGAGCATGCACAGGCAAGTTACTTGTGATGTAAAGGTTCAACATAACAGGGCGGTGTTAACCAACGGCAGGATACGCATGCTGTGCTACAAATAGTAAAAACACAGACAAAACATCCAGCAATGCAAGATAAAGCGCTCCCCGTTATGCGCAGTGTAAAGCCAACAAACACAGACAAAACAGCAACGGTAAAAGGCAGCTTAAAACCGTTAAAACAACGGGCGATTACCACACCAAAAAGACCTATCTGACAAACCAAATCACAATCAAAAAAAGCGTTCATCCAAGGCGCGATTAAATTGCGTGTGCGATTAAGCTCAAGCGTAAGCACAATCCCCCCTCTAGGTTGTTCAAAGAGTACAACCTAGAGGGGGGAGAGGGTTAAAAGTGACCATCAAAACGCTGGTGATGCACGGATAAAGTGAACGCATGCGCATGAACGCCAAAATGCGACGCTAAGCTCAAAAGTGCATCTAGGCGTTTTACAGTGTAGAATCAACGATATGCAAATGATGACCACGCCACAGCGCCCGGTATATAAGGGCAACCCGCACCTACGTGTACGACCGCACGTCGGGGTCATTGCGCTTGGCAATGCGATTGGTAACTCTATTGTGAGTGGAATGCAGAAGAAGCAAACCCAAGCCAATGTTGATAAAGCTACTCAAGTTGGTAACGAAGTTTACGAGCGAGAAATCTCACTAGGTAAGTCACCTAAACAAGCAAAATTTGCGGCAGCGCAAGCGATTGCCAAATCAAGCGGCGGTGCTGTTTCATTAAATGAAACTTCAGATAGTGCTTTACTGCCTAGTCATGGCACGAGTAACCCAGATGCGACTTCTGGCTTCTACTTATCGAGTGGCTCAGAGCAAGGTTTTATCCATTATGATGCATCAATGAATGATGTTGCTGAGTTTTTAGCTGGCAGCTCAGCATATGATTTAGGGATGAGTCACGCTTCACAGATGTTTGGAATAAAACAAAGCGCTGACATTGCGTTTAAAAATGGTGTGGCTGAAGGAATACATAATGTTAGAGCAGCTACAGCCAACCGAATAGCCAATGCAAAAGGTTTTAATGCGAACCATATGACGGCTAACCAGTGGCAAGGTATTGTGAACAACAAAACACGTCAATGGGGAAGTGAACTGCAAAGTGATGTTATGGATATTGTTGCTGCTCCATTAGCATTGACTGGATTTGGTTATGCTGGAATGAGGTTGATAGGTTCTGGAGCCTTAAAACTAGCACAGGGTGCTTTTAGAGGGAATATGATACATGGCTCTTCTAAACTTGCCGTAGCGAAGACAATGGTTTACGGCGGTGCTCAAATTGGGGCTGGTAAGTTCCTAATTGACTCAGGCGTTAACTTTGCCGAAAACTCCTTAACGGGTAGTAATAATGCTATCAACGATATTCATAGAACTGGTCAGCATATTTACCACGAAGCTAAGCGAAATGGCGGGATAACGCAGGCGGTAGGATTTACTATTGGAGGTGAGGCCTTTGGTGTTAAGGCTGATGTAGCTTTTGGTGGTTACTACTCAAATGATTTTAACAGGAATGAGGTCAAAGCAGGTCCGTACATTAGTGGTGAGTTTGGTGGTAATTTGACTCTTCCAATGGGAATGCCTTCATGGGGAGCTGGCTTCGAAGCTACAACTTTTACAACAGATAATTGGAGAGCTGCGATGCGAGATTCTTACGGTATATTCGGTGGGGATATAGGCAAAGGCAATAAAGCGATTAACGTTAACTATGTACGTCCCATAGGCACTGGTATAAATGGCTATCAAAGTACTTTGCAGCTTTGGGGGAGTTCTACCGATGGCTACAGTGCAAACGGTATGTCCAAATACGGGTGGGGTTGGGCATGGTAAGTCGTTTTAAATCAATCTATTTGTTGTATATATTTGGTGCGGTTTGGTTAATAGGTATGTCAATAGCGCTATTCCGCCCTGACCCAATAATTGACCAAGTGTTTAATGAATTGACTATTGAAAGCGAGTATGAACTCCATAGATTTTCTTCTGTAAAGTATAAATTTGATCAACAAGGTAATTTGGGAGAAATGTATCTTTGTTTAAGTAAATATAGAGGTTCTAGTAAGCGAAAACCCAAATCACCTAATGATGTGGCACTAGGTAAATTTGTAGAAATTAAATCTAAAAATTATGTTTTTAGGTTGGAAATTAGTGCAGGTGAAGCATATAAAATGGAGATTACAGAGCTTGATGAACAAGAAGAGGTAATTAATAGTTCTAATAGTTACGCCGTGAATTGTGAACTAGCTTTACTAAATAGTTAGCAATCTTGGGTACGGCTAGCTCTAGTAGCTAGCCGATGCCTTTGGCAATGCAATTGGTAACTCTATAGTTGCCGGAATGCAGCAACCATCAAAAGCAGATCTTGAGCGTCAGGCGAAGCTTGATGCGATGGGACAAAAACTCTCTGCGGATACAGCACGTAAAATTGATGGGCAACTTGCAACCGACTTAAACAACTCACTTAACACTACGATGCAGGGGATTGATGCTTCAGTTGACCGCATGTTGTGGGCGAGTAGTGGTAACCAACAAATTGATGTCAATGCACAGTTTGCGGCACATGAGGCGAGAAGAGCTTCGAGGCAGCAAGGGGGGGGTGATAGGGCTAATAGCTTAAGTGCTTCATTGTCATCACAAGCAAGCGCATTAGAAAGTAGACATCGAAATCAGAACGCGGGCATTCAAGCAATTGCGGATGCTGCTTTTGCTAAAGGTGTAGTGCGTGGTGAAGCTATGTATGCTGCGGGTGTAAGAAACCGCGAGCAAATCGGTGTTGATTTGCTAGCAGGTGTTGATGTTGAGGGGAATATTGCTTGGGGTCAGCAGCAACGAAGTAAATTTAATGCGATTAGAAGTAAAGCTAGCGATATTGTTTTTGGGCCAACAGGTGCACCTAATGCAATTGAAACGGAGTTGAATATTACTGGTAATATTCCAATGTTTGAAGGAGGTTTTGGTCTGAGTGTCACTGTTGATAGTTTTGGGCGTTTTACATTTACTGGAGGAGCTACAGCTACTTTAACTAGTGATATCTCAGCAAACGTAAGTGCAGCTCTTGGGCAGGTTAAAGGTTATGGAGCTGACAGTTTTGCACTTGGTACTGGTGAAGCTGTTTCTACAACGGCAGATGTTTCAATTGTAGATGTTTTTGTCGATAAAAATTCAAAACTTGGAACCTTTCTAAAGGCGAGACCTGTAGATATCTTTGGTGGTTACGAGAGTGGTTATACTCAGAAAGGAACATACTGGGATCTTGGTAATAATCCAAGTGTAACGCCAGCAGAAAATCTTTACCACTTCAAAGGTGGGTATGTTGGCGGTTCTGTTGGTTGGAAGGACCTGTACGAATTTAACGCGTCACCATTGTATAAAGCACTTGGACTAGAGAAGTTGGCTATCGGAAAAACCTATGAATACGCGGCTTCTGGGTACACAACACAGCCAAATTTAATAGGCCGTGTTACATATAATCTGTTAGATATTTTCCATGATTAATGTTGTTGGGGCCAAATAGTGCCCCTATATTTTTTTGGTTTCTTTTAATGATATATGAAATTAGTTTACTTGATTTATCTTGGCCTTTAGTACTGATACCAAGCACGTTTTTATTTTTGCTTTCTAAATATATTTGGTCTCATGAGTTACTTGTTAAGAAACAAAAGATAAAATATTTAGCTATAGCTTTCTTTGTACTAGGAACTTTTCCATTGTGCGTGTTTGTATATCACCTGACGGCAAATATTATGCATTTAACAGGAAGTCATTCTAGTGCTGAAGGGAGCTACCAATCTATAAGTGATGATGGGCGTATTGCAACTTTAAATATTACAGGCCATAGGTTTAAATTTCATTTATACAGTACTAGTTGTTTATCTCATAAGCCAAATTTAACGAAAGGAGATTACATCAAGGTTAAGTATTTAGGTGAGAAAAATGATGTGTGTATTTTAGAAATACAGAAGATCTAACCTAAGCCTTTTAGCCGATGCTTTTGGCAATGCGCTCGGTAACTCTATTGTTAGTGGAATGCAGAAGAAGCAAACCCAAGCCAATGTTGATAAAGCTACTCAGGTTGGTAACGAAGTTTACGAGCGAGAAATCTCGCTAGGTAAATCGGAAAGAGAAGCAAAATTTGCAGCAGCACAAGCAATGGCGCAGTCGAATGGTGGTGCGGTTTCATTAAGCGAACCTTCGGATAGCGGTTTACTGCCTAGCTATGGCACGAGTAACCCAGACGCAACTTCTGGCTTCTACTTATCGAGTGGCTCAGAGCAAGGCTTTATCCATTACGATGCATCAATGAATGATGTTGCTGAGTTTTTAGCAGGCAGCTCAGTATATGATTTAGGGATGAGCCATGCTTCACAAATGTTTGGAATAAAACAAAGTGCAGACATTGCGTTTAAAAATGATGTGGCTGAAGGAATACATAATGTTAGAGCAGCTACAGCCAGCCGAATAGCCAATACTAAAGGCTTCAATGCAAATCATATGACAGCTAATCAGTGGCAAGGAATTGTGAACAACAAAACACGTCAATGGTCAAGCGAGCTGCAAAGTGATGTTATGGGTTTAGTTGTTAACATCGCGGCAGCTCCATCTATGATAATAGGCGCAGGTCAGTTGGCTAACTGGGGAGTTAGAGGGCTCATTGGTCTAAGCCGTGCTGCAGGAAGTGGCTACGCACAAATTGGACGCTCGATAGGTGCTTATGGTTGGCAACAAAGTGCATTAAACGTTATGGCGCGGGCAAACCCAGTTATGAATCCAGTGCACAGCATTGGCAGCTTTGCTACCCGTACAGGCCTTGCTCGTAACAGCTTTAACTTTGCACCTACAGCACTACAAAACACTATAAACCAAGGTGCAGCAGTATTAGCAAGTCGCGCATCAATGATGTCAAGTCAATATGGTAATGTGTTGAAAGCAGGTTTTAACAGTAACCGATTTGGCGTCACCACAGCAGACATTGGAGCAGGTTTAGTCTCTGGGACTATTAACACAACATTTGCATATTCGATGAACCCAAATAAAGGTTTACTGGATTACAGTGTTGACTTTGCCTCAGGTTTTGTTGGCGGTGTAGGTGGTAATATGGTCGCGGGTAGAGTGAAAAATGCAATGATGAGTGGTCAAGTTGGACTTTCGTCAAGTCTAGGAGCAACTATTTACAGTGAAGGGATTGGTGGTGCTGTTTCTGGCTTTGCGAGTAATAGCTTTTCACAGGTGTATGCTTTTGCTAAAAATCCCACAAGCTTTAGTTTCGACTCTCAAGGGATGGGATATTCGATTTTGAGTTCGGCTCTCATAGGTTCCTCAATTGCAAAATACAATCCTGATGGTGCACCAACTACACAAGTAGGATTAAACGCTTCAGTAGGAAGTTCTGTCAATGCTAATTGGCATGACTTTATTAACCATTGGTTTGCGACTGGTGCGAGCAACCCTCTTAAAAACTAACATAGGAGGTGTGCTCATAATGTGAGCACACTGATAACTTGACGATGAATAAAGGCAACCTAATCAATCATTATAGAGGTATAAAACAACCTTTATCTAAATATGTGTATAGACTTTGGAGCTTCATTCTAGGTTTAGGGTTTATGCTTAGCTGTCAAATTCCAGCCTATTTGGAAGGTCGATACTTTAATACTGAACTATTGATTTGTACTGGTATATTAGCAGCTATTGCAATGTGGTGTGGTATATCAATTTACCGCTCTACCACTAAATTAGCTGCAACTGCATATGAAAATGGTCTAGAAGTTCCGGGAAAAGGCTTTTTCCGATGGGAAGAATTAAAAGTAACGAGAGAGCGCTATGTAAAAAGGGCCCCCTCGGTAAACTTTATTCCTTGTTACTATATTCGTCTTGGCTATGACCAAAGCACAGCTATATTTCAATACCTAGAGGATTATACGGGACTGTATCATCTGCTTTATAAAAAAGGTGTTGAAGGCGCTGATAAAGAGTTATTGATTTACAATACAAATATCGAAGGTATAAAGATGGAATGGAAGCCAGTCTATAAAGCTATTTTTAACCCCAAAACTGGGGAATTAACTGAAGAGGAAGGTAACCCTTTAGAGCGACAAAGGAGCTAGCCGATGCGCTTGGCAATGCGTTGGGGAATTCCATAGTAAGCCACCATGTTGAATCAGCAGCACGTCAGAAGTATCTCAAAGAAATGGATGGTCACTTTGCACAAGTAAATGAGCAAAGAGCAAAGAATCTTGACAGCAACAGTCAGCTTGGTGGTTTTGAACTTGAAATAACTGGGCCAATTGGTGCAAATTCTTCGTTTGCAGCTGACGAAGCCTACCGCAACTTGAGGCGACAAGGGGTTGCGGATAATTACTTTGACGCTGGGCAAGGGGCCTATAATCAAACTGTTAGTGCCATTAATGCAGGTGTTGCAGCGGGTGATGGGGTTAGAAGTCAACTAGCGCCGTTGAGTGCAGCACATACTGCACGTTATGCGAGTGGGGATGCGCTAGCTGCTTATGAAATGGATAGGTTTAATTATTTGGCTAATACGGGTAGCTTCAATTCAAATCATATCACTTCAGAACAATGGCAAGGCATAGTTAATAATCGAACACGACAATGGGCTAGTGAGCTGCAAAGGGACGTTATTTCAGCTGTTGGTGGGATAGCGTCTGCTCCACTACTAGTATCTGGAGGCTTAGGGCTCGCAGCTTGGGGTGTCCGAGGCCTTCAAATGGGCAGTCGTTCTTTAGCCGGAACATACACTGCATTAGGTCAGGAAGTAGGTGCCTATGGTCTGATGAATACAGCTAGAAGTGTTGCTGCTAGAAATGCTCATCGTCTAGGTACGGTTGGGATGGAAGGTTTAACTATTACAACCGATATTATAGCGCCGGGTGCAGCTTATGCGTTGCCAGTAGGTGGTGGGCTTAGTTTAGCATACCAAAATGCTGATGAACTTAAACATGCTGCGTTTAGGTTAAGGGGGAGTGAAAACTATGGAGTACATTCTACTTTAATTGATAATTATGTGACTGGAATGCAGAAAGCTCCTCTTCCATCATGGATAGAAGAAAGCTTTTTAGATGATACTTTCAGAACAGTACGAGCTGATACTGACCTAACACTTTACAGAGTCTTCGGAGGACATGCAGAAGCTGGAGGTGGTTTTGTTAGTACATTACCAGCTGGGAGCCGGATCCAGTCTAAGATCGATGCTGCTTTGTTACCAGAATGGAAAAACAGTCGTATGTATGAAGCAGAAATAATAGTTCCCAAGGGGTCAGTATTGAGTATTGGGAAGGTCAAACCTCAAACAATCCAAGAGTCAAGTTATGTTCTTGATGGTATGGCAGATCAAGTACTGTTGCCTCAAGATTGGCCTCTCGAATGGATTAATGGCTTTAGATACCTAGGACAATAATTAAAATGACGGAATTGAATTCGAA
The DNA here is from genome assembly GCF_021654245.1 of Pseudoalteromonas sp. MMG022. NCBI lineage: Bacteria > Pseudomonadati > Pseudomonadota > Gammaproteobacteria > Alteromonadales > Pseudoalteromonadaceae > Pseudoalteromonas > Pseudoalteromonas sp. MMG022. The sequence goes on from NZ_JAKFZQ010000019.1 coordinate 81,353, forward strand.
CGAAATAATATTGCTAGAAAATCAGATATCGGACGCAATTGATACAATGCGAGCAGCTGTCTCAGTTCAATATGAGCCCGAAATCGAGAATTATGAAAAGTTGTATTCAAAGCATCTTAATGGTTTGAGATCAGGGGACTTAAAATCCATTGAATGCTTTTATAAGTTGATTGGGCTTGCTAGAGCTTACCTTGAAACTTCGAGTAAGTGGGATCAACCGTTTCTTCAAAAAATGGGAGAAACAGAAAAGATCATTAAAAAGATTAAAGCTAATTCTGAATAATGGTGTCATCAATTACCATTCGGCTAGTGATTTACGCTAGCCGATGCGTTTGGCAATGCGCTGGGGAAC